>JAGFXN010000068.1 GCA_017861215.1 Deltaproteobacteria bacterium
AGGTGACCCTGTGAATAGGACATGGACCAAGCAGGGCAATTGCCGCAAGATGGGCAGCAGAGCCGTACCCCTTATGACCTGCAAAACCATAGCCGGAGTACTGGCGATCGTACTCCGCCATCATTCTGTCCCGCGTCACCTTGGCGATAATCGAGGCAGCGGCAATCGAGAGGCTGCGACCGTCCCCCTGCTTGACCGTCTTTTGCGGAATATGAAGTAATGTCTTTGAGATGCCGTCAATGAGCAGATAGTCAGGGACAATCGACAAACTCCTGACCGCTGTCTCCATCGCCCGCAGGGTTGCCTGCAGTATATTGATCCGGTCTACCGTCTGGCTGTCACTGACGCCGACACCGACCGCCAGCGCTTCGGTCATTATTCTGTCGTACAGGGCGTCACGCCGGGAGGCTGTCAGCTTTTTTGAGTCATCAACCCCTGGAATGACATGGTTCCGGGGCAGCACCACTGCCGCCGCCACCACCGGACCGGCAAGCGGTCCCCTGCCGGCCTCATCGATGCCGGCAATTGCCTGGAACCCCTGCCGATAGCCGAAACCTTCAAACAGCAGCATGTCAGCTGCCGTTTCTGCTGCAAAAAGCGGGAGGGTCATGGCAGAACCTGCTCCTTTAGATACAAAAAAAGCCCCGCAGAACGGGGCCTTGATTTATCAAGCACCAGCAACATATTTTCTTTCACGGATTCTGGCCGCCTTGCCGCGCAGTTTACGGAGATAGTAGAGTTTTGCTCTGCGCACGTGACCGCGTGTCACGACATCGATGGCATCGATCGATGGCGAGTGTACCGGAAATGAACGCTCCACCCCGACCCCGTTGGAAATCTTGCGGACGGTGAACGATTCACGTATGCCGCCGTTCTGCCGGGCGATAACCACGCCCTGAAAAGCCTGGATACGGCTCTTGTCGCCCTCAACAATCTTTACGTGAACCTTGACCGTGTCACCCGCTTTGAAAGGAACTACGTTCTTCTTCATCTGCACCATTTCAATTCTGTCAATCGTGTTCATCTGCACTTCCTCCTCTTCATAGCTGAAGCTATTCTGTTTGCGTATTATCTGCTGCCAAAAACTCTATCCAGGTAAATCGATACTGCCGATCGTACTGAAAGGTGATTATAATCTCCACAACCGTTAATCGGCGCCAGTACCAGGTCGGCGGCGTCGAAAACGTCTTCCGTCATCCCCCATCCGGTACCGAACAGAAACAGGAAAGTGTCCCTGTTCTCCCTGATCCGCGCGGCAAGTTCCCTGTCAGTCACCGCCCCTTCACGACCGGAAGCCCCGGTAACAACCACCAGCGGCTTCCTGCCATGGCGGATTTGCATATCTTCGGTAACGGCAGCCAGATCTGGCATTACCCTGAGGAGATCAAGGGCCATCTTCCGCTTGGGATTGTAACCGGCACCCCAGCCGCTCTGCCAGTGATCTGCAACCCTGGTCACCAACCGCTGTTGTTCGATAACCGGAGTAACGACATAGTAGCTGTCGGCACCAAAAGTCCTGGCGGCACGGGCAATGTCGTGAATGTCCAGATTGGTTACCGCGGTGGCAACAATCTGTCGGTTCTTGTCATAGACCGGATAGTGCACAAGCGCAATGCTGAATGTTCCGCCAGTCACCGCGCAGCTTTCTCCGGCTGGTCGAGCGCCGCCGCTTCCCGCTCGGGGACTGCTGCCTTGCTGAAAAGATCCGGACGCACATCCCTTGTTCTCTGCAGCGACTGCTTGCGCCGCCATTTGGCAATCGCCGCGTGATTGCCGGAAAGCAGGACTTCCGGCACGTGCAGGCCGCGAAATTCCGGCGGTCTGGTATACTGCGGATACTCAAGCAGGCCGGCTGTAAACGAATCATCGGCTGCCGAATCTTCACAACCAAGGACTCCCGGCAGCAGTCTGCCGACGGTATCAATAATGGCCATCGCCGCCAGTTCACCGCCGGTCATGACAAAATCACCAAGCGAAATTTCTTCGGCTCCGTACAGTTCAGCGACCCGCTCGTCAATCCCTTCATAGCGGCCACAGACAATGATGACATCGCCACCCGCAGCAAATTGAGCAGCAAGCTGCTGGCTGAATCTGACGCCGCGGGGCGATGAGAGCAGCAGCCTCGCCTCGGGGGCAAGCGATTTGACGCTGTCAATGGCCCGGGCAAGAGGTTCCACCTTCATTACCATGCCTGCACCGCCGCCATAGGGGGCATCGTCCACCGTCTTGTGCCGGTCGACTGCATAATCACGGATGTTATGCAGTTCAACCTCCAGCATACCATTCTCCACGGCCCGTCCGATAATGCTGGACGAAAGAAAACCGGCGAACATCTCGGGGAAAAGCGTGAGAATATGGAATTTCATAGATCAAATAGCCCCGCAACAGGGGTTACCGTCATTGTACCGGCCGTGAGGTCAATGGCCGTGATGACATCTTCAAGCGCGGGGATAAGCAGCTCCCTGTCCGCCGATTTTACTACATAGACATCGTTACTGCCCGTTTCGATTATGCTCTGCAGAACGCCAAGCGGCTCACCGTCAACAGTTACGACATGGAGTCCGATGAGATCGTGCCAGTAATACTCGCCGTCTTCGGTAGCAGGGAGCTGATCCAGGCGCAGATAAAGCTCCGAGCCGACCAGATGCAGAACCTTGTTGATATCACCCAGACCGGCTAAGGCAAGAAGCAGTTTCTTGCCATGAACAACGGCGGCAGAGACAGAAAAAGTGCCGGTCCTGCCGGATGGCTCCTTCAGAATGACCGAATCAGCAGACAGGAGAGAGTCAAAATGCCCTGAGTACGTTGTGATACGCAGTTGCCCTCTGACGCCGTGAGTTGCGGCAACCCTGCCTATCTGAATCAGGCTGTCACGCTCCATTACTCGACTATCTTGAGGATGGCCTTCTTGTTATCTTTTGTGGAGACAGCATTCAGGAGAGTGCGAATAGCCTTGGCCGTTCTCCCCTCCTTGCCGATAATCCGCCCCATGTCCTCTTTGGCAACGGTGAGTTTGATAACGGTCGTATCCTCTTCCATCTCCTCGGTAGCCTTCACCTGGGCTGGATCGTCAACAAGTGCTTGGGCAATAGTCTCTACGAGCTGTCTCATGTCGGTATCCTCTGCAGAACTGGAATATCCGGCTTGCCGGGTTAGTAAGATAATCAGGCAGCTTTGGTGGTGAACTTCGCCCAGATGCCGGCTTTTTTCAGGAGCTGCCGCACCGTATCCGTCGGCTGCACACCTTTGCCGAGCCACCCGAGAGCTTCTGTTTCGTCAACCTTGAATGCTGCAGGGTTTTGATTGGGATCATAGGTTCCTACATTGGCGATGAATTTTCCATCCCTTCTGGCACGCTCATCGGCAATAACAACCTGATAGAAAGGCTTCTTTTTAGCACCACCACGGGCAAGTCTCATTTTTACAGCCATCTGTATCCTCCTGATATTCGTACGGTTAAACCGCTGCGATGTATAATTATGCTGCTATGATCAAATGAAATGAATCCGAAAAACTCATCTCTCAAAATGGAAACGCCCCTTTACCCATCCCTTTCAAACCCTTCATCCCCTTCATCATCCCCATCGGGCCCATCTTCTGCAGCTGCTGGACAACTCTCTGGGTATCTACAAAACGCTTGAGGAGCTGGTTGACTTCCTGAACGGATGTCCCGCTGCCCTTCGCAATCCGCAACCGTCGGCTGCCGTTAATAAGAGAGTGATTTGCCCGCTCTTTCGGGGTCATGGAATTGATGATAGCCTCAATCCGCATCATCTCTTTTTCCGGCGGCGGCATCCCTTCCATCTGCTTCTTCAGCTTCCCCATACCGGGGATCATGCCCATGATTGACTCAAGGGAACCAAGTTTCTTTACCTGCTGCAGCTGATTGCGGAAGTCCTCAAGATCGAACTTGTTTTTCTTCAGTTTCTGCTGCAGCTTCTTTGCTTCGACTTCATCAAAGACCGAATGCGCCTTCTCCACCAGAGTCAGGACATCACCCATGCCGAGAATACGCGAAACAAGGCGATCAGCGTGGAATACTTCCAGCGCATCCAGCTTTTCACCCATACCGACAAATTTAATCGGCTTGCCGGTAACAGCCCTGATTGACAGGGCAGCGCCCCCCTTGGCGTCACCGTCAAGCTTGGTCAGGACGACTCCGGTTATGTCAAGCTGATCATTGAAGCCGGAGGCAACATTGACCGCTTCCTGCCCGGTCATGGCGTCGGCTACAAAAAGAATCTCCCGGGGAGCTACTTCATCCCTGATCCTGACCAGCTCGTTCATCAGGAAGTCGTCTATCTGATGACGCCCGGCCGTATCGAGGATCAGCGTGTCAAAACCGTTCAACTCCGCATATTTTTTTGCTTCACGACAGATGGTGACCGGGTCCTGGTCAGCACTTGAAGCAAACGTTTCTATTGACAGCTGCCGCCCGAGAGTCTTGAGCTGCTCAATCGCCGCCGGACGGTACACATCGGCAGGCACCAGCAGCGGACGTCTTTTCTGGGCACGCAGGTACTTCGCCAGCTTGCCGCAGGAGGTGGTCTTCCCTGCCCCCTGCAGGCCGACCATCATGATGGCGACCGGCGGTTTGGCGGCAAGATCGAGTGAATTATCCTCTCCTCCCCCCATCATGACAATCAGTTCATCATGGACTATCTTGATGACCTGCTGCCCCGGGGAAAGGCTTTTCACAACCTCGACACCGACAGCCCGCAGACGGACCCTTTCGACAAAATCCTTGACAACCTTGAAGTTGACGTCAGCCTCAAGGAGTACCAGGCGAACTTCGCGCAGGGCATCCTTGATATTATCTTCAGTCATCACCCCCTGGCCGCGGAGCTTCTTGAATATCAGTTCCAGCTTTTCAGAGAGATTGTCAAGCATCCGTAACCTGTCGAGATTTTTCAAACTTGCTGCTACTAAGCAACTCTTCCAGCTGTAAAGGGGTAACTATAGAGGAGGATAGGTTTTTTTGTCAAGACAAAAAAACCGCTAAAGGCTTGTCAAGACTGTCACTTACCCAACACGCGAAGCAGGCCGCCACCTTCATGGCCGGTATGGAGCAGCAGGCTGTCACCGGCGGTATCATACCCGGTTGGATTTCAGCTCCTGCAGTGAATAAAACGTGCCGCGCCAGTGGATGCCTCCCTGAATGACATTCAGCAGCATGGTGCGCACCAGGATATAAACGAAGAGCAGCGACATGAGGGGATAGCCGACAGCATACCACGGCCGGGAAAGGTGGAAACGGGCAGCGTCGGCAACCGTCAGCAGGATCAGAAGCACCGTCACCAGGTAAAGGCTGCGGGGCACGCCGCTGACAAGCAGGACCGCCAGAAATGGCCAGATGCTGCACAGCATCTGGCACAGTACCCCGGCAAGCACCAGCAGGACATTGTAGTCTGCTCCCGAGAAAGCATTCTTCTCCAGCCCGGTGATTACCTCCCGCAGCGAAGCATACCACTCCACCGCCAGAAATTCAGGTGCATACACCGCTTCCTGGCTGAAGCCGCTCTGCTTGATGATCTTGCCCAGCTTGAGGTCATCATCGGGCCGCAAGCGGATGGTCTCATGCCCCCCCACCTGCCGATAGGCTGCACTCCTCACCAGGTTGAAGGCACCGATGCCGATATGGCAGCGGCTTGTCGGATCTCTAGCCTTCCAGGGACGAGCGAACAGCGAAAAAATGACCAGAAACGCCGCACCGAACATACCCAGCAAGGCATTCGGCATGCGCATGGAGGGGGTGGCGGCCAGGTGAGCGAGCCCGTTCCGGTCGAGGAATGTTACTGCGCGGCTTACTACTGTCGGCTCCATGATGATGTCGGCATCGGTGAACAGCAGCAGCTCCCCGGTAGCCTGCTGACTGCCGATCCAGAGGGCATGATTCTTCCCCAGCCACCCTGCCGGCAGATCAGCGACATGGATTATCTGCAGCCGGGTGTGGATCCGGGCCATGTCGTCGAGAATGCTGCCGGTAGTGTCCTCGGAGCGGTCATTGACCACAATCAGCTCATAATCGGTATAGGCAAGATCAAGCAGTGACTGCAGCGCCGCGCGGATATTGCGCTGCTCGTTGCGGGCAGCAACAATGATCGAAACCCGTGGCGAAGCGGGGACGGGAACAGGCGACACATCGCGCAAAGCGCGCACGGAGCGGTTGCCGATGCACAGATCGAGAGCGGCAAGGGTGGTCAGGATGAGCGTCGACAGGGCAAGCCAGAAAAGCATGGTCATGTATGGTACCCGCACCTTGAACTCTCGCCCGACGGCTTCGGCCTGTCAGTGCATCACTCTGTAGATTCTGTCATGTCATGACGGGGCCATCGAACACAAACAGGCGGCAGCGGCGCAGGGTCAATGGCAGCGGTGACCACTCCTTCACAGGCCGCGGTGCCATGATTAATCATCTATTTCATGCAAAAGTCATTGCCGTAGATTATTCTTCGCCGCTCTTCGCCATGATAGAGAGTATGCTGCCGACGCACGGCTTCCTTGCCGATAACAACCCATTTATGCGAACGGTAGAAGGCAATAAGCTTGTCTGAAGCAATCATACTGTCGAGGACATAATCATCCACCTTCGCCACCTGAAAATTTTTCCTGATAATATCGATCATTGCCTGGCACCCCCTTTTTTATTGAAATAATTATATCCCGATCCAGTCATTTTTCCAGCCGGCAACTTATTTCGTCGGGCAGCGCCTCAACCCTGATGAATGACTGGCGGCAGTAATCTGAATTGCGCCATTATTTTTTGTGTTTTCTGCTTTTTATGAGAAAATTATTATAATCGGCAGCTGCCGGTTCACAGCGAATGCAAGGGGGAGCAATACCATGCCTGGATACGTAAAGCCGGTGTTCCTGGTTTTTCTTGTTGTGATCGTTTCGGGCGCCTGCGGCGGAGTTCTGGCCGCCAACCGGGGGAGGAGCGTCATTGCCTGGTGCCTGGTCTGCGCGCTTTTCCCTCCGCTGCTGCTGGCCGTCTATCTGTCAGGGCCGCTCTGCGAAGTCGAAGGAAAGTTCAGACGCTGCGCGAACTGCGGGGCATTCAACAAGTGGCATGAACCGGTCTGCGGACAGTGCCGGACAAAACAGCCGGAGGTGCAGTCTATCGACAGCTGAAAAGCGTTGCAGCCGGAAAGGATAGCGTCATGAGAAACGGGGAACGAATCGTCAGTGAAGTTGCCGCGGCACTTGAGCGTGAGAAGACTGTAAATCTCCATTAATTTCCACTTCACCTGAAATTTGCTGACGGCGTCCTGATCATGAAAGGGGCAGTAGCACATATCATGGCAAAAAAACAGGTGTTGGAAGTGGCGGCGGCGATTGACGGTGTAACCGATATCGTCGATCGTCTCCGCTTGGTGCCGGCCGAGCATATGCAGGACGCAGGCACGCTGCCGCTGCTGAAAGGTACTGATCTTCCCGACACGCAAAGAGGCCCGGACAGATCCGGGCCTCTTGCCATTTTTTCCGCTGTACCTGCTGCTACAGATTCTGCACATCAACCACAGCAATGGCAGCCATATTGACGATATCATTGACATCGTCACCACGCTGCAGCACATGCACCGGTCTGTTCATCCCCATCAGGATCGGGCCGATCGCCTCGGCACCGCCCAGATGGTGGAGCAGTTTGTAGCAGATGTTGCCGGAATTGAGATCCGGGAAGATCAGGATATTGGCCGGCGTCTTCAGCTTCGAGAAAGTAAAGCCGTCCAGCAGTTCCGGGACTACGGCGGTGTCGGCCTGCATCTCCCCTTCGACATTCAGATCCGGGACCCGCTCCTTGACGATCTCCACCGCCCGCCGCACCTTTTTCGCCTGGGGATGGTTGACCGAACCGAAGTTGGAAAAGGAGAGCATGGCGACGTGAGGCTCGATATCGAGCATCCGCACCTTTTCGGCGGCGAGGATGGCGGTCTCGGCCAGTTCCTCCGCGGTCGGATCGATGGTGACGGTGGTATCGGCCAGGAAGTA
>JAGFXN010000264.1 GCA_017861215.1 Deltaproteobacteria bacterium
ATTGTTTTGACGGCGCCCTCTTTGCAGCTGCTGCCCTGCGCCGCATCGGTCACGCCCCGGCTATCATCCACATGCTTGCCTCAGACGATGACGACCATATTATTGCAGTATACAGGCGTAACGGCTGCGTCGGAGCAGTCGCCAAATCAAATTTCGTCGGGCTCAGGTTTCGAGAGGCTATTTACCGGAATCCCCGTGAGCTGGTCATCTCCTATTTTGAGGCATATTTTAATCTCGCGGGGAAAAAGTCATTGCGGGCTTATACCAATCCGCTCCATCTCTGCTCCTTTGACCGCACATGCTGGATGACCAGCGACGATGCCATTGAAACAATATCCCTGCGTTTGGACGGGCTTAAACGGCACGGGCTTGTAACAGCATCCATGGTCAGGAGTCTTTCGCCCGTAGATAAACGCACCTACAGGGCGCACATGCTCGGCGCAACTATGCAGGGAATATACAGGCCGAAGCGGGGCACACAGGTCTAAACTTAAGATTGACAGGGATAAGGTATTTTCATATACTCACCCGTCAAGCATTTTCTTAACCGTCGGCCGGCTTTAAAAAATGTATTCAATCAACCGGGAACCCCGTTGCTGACGGCAGTTAGCAGAATTATACCAGCAATTCCCGAACAAGGAGCAGCGATGAAAAAAAAGCGAAACAAGACAAACCGGAAGAAAGCCGCCCTGAAGACAAAAATCAGAAGAAAATCCCTGCGCAAATCCAAAGGTGAAAGGAAATATCCCTCCTGACCTGACACAGATGCATGAATACCGTCTTAATACTGTTTGCCCATCCGAGATTTGAAAAATCAAGGGCCAATAGGGCGCTCCTTTCCGCACTGCATCATGAAACCCATGTAACCATACATGATCTCTATGAGCAGTATCCTGATTTCAACATTGATACCGCCTCTGAGAGAAATCTTCTTTTATCGCACGACATTGTTGTCTGGCACTATCCCTTCTATATGTTCAGTGCACCAGCCATGATCAAGCAATGGATTGATCTGGTGCTGGAGCACGGATGGGCACACGGGGAGGGCGGGTGCAACATGGCCAACAAGATTGTTTTTAATACCATCACCACCGGGGGCGCCCGGGAGGGGTATAGCAGGAGCGGATACAACCGTTACAGCCTTCGCGAATTCCTGGTGCCCTTCGAGCAGACGGCACACCTGTGCAACATGACCTACCTTCCCCCCTTTGCCGTCCAGGGAACATACCGCCTCAATGAATCCGAACTTCAAGAAGCCGCCGTCCTCTATAAGCAGCTCCTGCACCGCCTGGCCCTGGGAACCTTCCGCATTGAAGAAATTGGCACATACGAGTTGCTGAATGACTGGCTTACCCATGGTCATGAACAGGAACCATCATGATGGACAGCTTGCTTGCCCAGGCTATTATCTACCTTAGCGCGGCGATCGTATGCGTGCCATTGGCAAAACGCCTGGGCATGGGTTCCGTTCTGGGCTACCTTCTGGCCGGGATCATCATCGGCCCCTACTGCCTGGGCTGCATCGGCGCAGAGGGCCAGGACGTTATGCACTTCGCCGAATTCGGCGTGGTAATGATGCTCTTTCTCATAGGGCTCGAGCTTGAACCAAGCCACTTTTGGGGCATGCGTACGTACGTCCTGGGACTGGGAAGCCTGCAAGTCGCCCTGACCGCCCTGGTTATCGTGTGCGTGTTAACCCTGATGGGCTTCGGCTGGCGGGCTGCCGTCGCCTCCGGTCTTTCCCTTGCCATGTCATCAACGGCAATGGTGCTGCAATCACTCAAGGAAAAAGGGATCGGACAGACGCAGGCGGGAAAAAGTTCCCTGGCAGTGTTACTGTTCCAGGACATCGCGGTCATTCCTTTACTGGCACTGCTTCCTTTTTTAGCGCTTCAGGCCGGCAGCGCTGCGGACGGAGAACAGAGCAACGCGCTTTCCGCACTGCCGGGCTGGATTCAGGCCAGCTCTGTTCTCGCTGCAATTCTGCTGGTAATTTTCGGCGGACGATATGTTATCGTGCCTTTTTTAAGGACGATCACCAGAACCCGGCTGCGAGAGCTGTGCATTGCTGCTGCGCTGCTGATTATAGTTGCCATAGCCTATCTGATGAAGCTCGCCGGGCTCAGCCCCGCACTGGGGACGTTTCTCGCCGGAGTGGTTCTTGCCAACAGCGAATTCCGCCACGAGCTGGAAAGTGACATCGAACCGTTTAAAGGACTGCTGCTGGGACTTTTTTTTATCGCGGTCGGCGCCTCGGTTAATTTCAGACTCATTCTCAATAACCCCGCATGGATTTTGACCCTGGTGATAGCCCTCGTGGCCATCAAAGCCGCCGTGCTGCTTTTTCTGGGCAGACTGTTTAAGCTGAGCTTCGATCAAAATTGCATCTTCTCTCTGGCGCTGTCGCAGGTGGGTGAGTTTGCTTTTGTGCTGTTTGCATTTATCAGCCGGCTGAATATTGTGTCTGACAGCTGGGCGGATACCATGATCGCCCTCACCGCTCTGAGCATGACCATTACGCCGCTGCTGCTGCTGATCAACGAGCGGTTCATCCTGCCGCATTTCGGAACACTCCGGGACATAAACAAAGCGGCCGACACCATTGATACGGCCCATCCGGTGATCATTGCCGGCTTCAGCTTTTTTGGCAGCATTATCGGCCGCTTCCTTCGCGCCAGCGGCATTGAGACGACCATACTTGACAACGATTCAGACCGGGTTGATGTGCTTCGCAAGATGGGCTTCAAGGTGTTCTACGGAGATGCCACCCGCCTGGATATTTTGAATTCTGCGGGTGCGGCAAGCGCCCGC
>JAGFXN010000069.1 GCA_017861215.1 Deltaproteobacteria bacterium
CTGCAGAGTATTTTCAGAGTTAACCTGCAGCAGCTGCCAGGGGAGCGAAAAATCCGGTCGGGAGGGGGAACGGCTCAGGTTGGGATGGATAACGGTACCGGCAGCGTTGCTCACCCGGCGCCGGGAGGAGGAGGCTTTTCAAGCGCCCAGGGAACTCTGGCGGCAATTACCGCCGTCTCCGGTGAGCAGCCTGTCTGCTTCGGGAATGTTGCGCGGGGCCGGCATGGGCCGTCAGATATCCAGCTGTGCCGCTGCCAGTCGTTCGTTGCGGCTTAAGGGCACTGCCGCAGCGCCACCTTCCATCAGCACCCGCCCGCCATAATCGGCACTCTTGCGGACCAGCTGTTCGGCAAGCTCGGCATTTCTTGCCCGGAACGCTTCAATAATCTTGACATGTTCCTGAACCGATGCCTTCATCCGGCCGGGCTTGCTGATAGAGGCATAGCGCAGCAGCTGGAATTTACTGACTAGGCTGTTGATCAGTTCGTCAAGCTTGGCGTTATCCGCCGCCTTGCGGAAAAGTTCATGGAAATCATTGTGGACCCTGAAAAAGTGCTTGATGTCACCCTCTTCAGCCAGCTTGCGCAGCTTTTCATTGATTGCCGCCAGCTTGTCAATCTCTTTTTCAGAAAGGTGCTTGCAGGCGCAATGGGCTGCATACCCCTCGAGAATACTTTTAATGGCGTAAAATTCTTCGATCTCTTTGGAGGAGAAGGAGACGACAACTGCCCCCTTGCGCGGAATCACCGTCAGATACCCTTCTGACTCCAGCTGCCTGAAGGCCTCACGAATCGGGGTCCGGCTGATGCCGAACCGTTCGGCCAGCTCCGGTTCCGCAACTTTCTCCCCTGGTTTCAGCACGCCGGTGGCGATTGCATCCCGAATCGTTTCCAGTATTTTTTCGCGTAACGTAAGATGTTTTTCTACTGTTTTTTTCATCGACCGGCTCCGCATTGGAATGGACTTATTGTATACAGTATACAATAGAAGTCAAGTTGAAGTAAGACGGTACATATCCCCTGCGGCATCATATTACTTTTTTTGCCGGACGGCAGCGCTCAGTGCTTGAATTTTGCAGGGGCGGGATGTAATCTCTCGACAGCAGAAATTGCTCAGCCGTGGTAGTGCGGCACCTCTTGCCGGGAGTTTGCAATGGATCCGATCAGGCATCTCAAGATTTCGATAGTCGTTCTGCTTGCGCTGGTCTCCCTCGGTGCGACCGGCTATATGGTTATTGAAGACTGGCGGTTTCTAGATGCGCTCTACATGACCGTTATCACCCTTGGCACCGTTGGCTTCAAGGAGGTACACGACCTGAGCGATTACGGCAAGGTATTCACCATTGTCCTGATCTTTATCGGGGTAAGCGTTCTCGGTTACATCGTCGGCAGCCTCGCCCAGATCATGTTTGAAGGCCAGTTTCAGCGGATTATCGGGAGGAAGAAAGTGGAGAAGAAGATAGACTCTTTGCAGGATCATTATATTATCTGCGGGTTCGGCCGGATCGGACAGCTCATCTGCAAGGAATTCGCCGCCAAGCCGATCCCTTTTCTGGTAATCGAAAAGCATCCTGAAGCGCATGAAAAACTGCATCATGAAGAGTATCTCCATCTGCGCGGCGATGCCACCGAGGATGAAACCCTGCTCCGCGCCGGCATCAGGAAAGCGAAAGGACTGATATCCGTGGTAACTTCGGATACGGAAAACGTTTATATCACCCTGACCGCCAGAGGGCTGAACCCTGATCTCTACATACTTGCCCGCTCCGGAGAAGAGGGATCAGAGATCAAACTCCGCCGGGCCGGGGCGAACAAGGTGGTTTCACCCTACGTGATCGGCGGCGGCAGAATGGCCCAGGCGATACTGCGTCCCAATGTCGTCGATTTCATCGAAATAGCCACCGGCCGTGAGCACCTGGAACTGCAGATGGAAGAGATCATGATTCCCCACCACTCCGGCTTTGTCGGCGAAAACCTCATCAGCTCCGGCTTCCGCAAAGAGACCGGCACCATCATCGTCGGCATCAAGAAGGGGGACGGCACAATGGTCTTCAATCCGGATTCTCACTCAAGAATCGAGGCAGACGATACCTTGATCGTCCTCGGCCATCCGGATGCAATCCAGAAACTTGAGGATCTGATCAAATGTGCAAGCAGCGCCTCTGACGTAATAAAAAAACATAAACCGGAGCAGCAACGTGTCTGAGATTATTCATGCCCATGTCCCCTTCCTCCAGATAGAACAGCATCTGGGTTACATGATGGCCAGCAGCGTCCACCCGGAGATTTTCCTGTCCGGCGAGACCCTGGATACCATACTCCCCGAACAGCTGGAATCTGTGGCAGCTTCCCTGACAGCCGGCGGCATCTCCTGCACCATCCACGCCCCGTTCATGGACCTGAACCCAGGGTCGGAGGAACGCCTGCTGCGGGATGCGACCAGGCACCGTTTCCAGCAGGTCTGTCATGCCGCAGCCATCCTGAAACCGAAAGTGATGGTCTTCCATCCGGGCTATGACCGCTGGCGCTATGGTGACAAGCAGAGTTCCTGGCTGAAACACGCCATTGACACTTTCCGGGAGGTGCTTGAAGCGACCGCCCGGACCGGCTGTACCATAGCGATAGAGAACATCTTTGAGGAGGAACCCGCCACTTTGCTGGCGCTTCTCGAAGCATGCAACCACCCGCGCCTCCGTCACTGTTTCGATGTCGGCCACTGGAACCTCTTTCATGCCCCTGCCGTCGGGCTGGAAGAGTGGTTTGCCGTCCTTGGCGCCCAGATTGCCGAAGTGCATATCCACGACAACAAAGGCTTCCGGGATGACCATGCCCCGGTGGGCGACGGCACTATCGATTTTGCCCTGTATTTTCAGCTGCTCAGCCGTTATGCCCCTGATGCCGTCTGGACGATAGAAGCGCACAGCCGTGCCTGCCTCGAGCGGGCAATCAAAAGCATCGCCTCCTATGCAACGTGCCGCAAACCTGAGTAACCGCCCCCTTGAAGTTCTGCCGCAAAATGCATATCTTCTACCTGGATAGCAGGTTTATTTCGTGAAAGCAGGTACCGGAGTTATCGCATGAACACTCTCAAAACAACGTTGCTGCTGGGTCTGCTGACCTGCCTGCTGGTAGTTGACATCGGTCGTCAATAACGTACACCATTTCAATTAGTCAGCCTTGATTGCCGGCATACGGTAACATACCGCAAACAGATTGCAAAAATTAACCCTCGCTGGTAGTATAAAGTTATACTACCAATTTGGAGGACAACATGCGCCTTACCAAGACATCCATAACGCTACCTGACGACCTGCTGGCAGAGGCCCGCGCCGCATCAAAAAACTTGAGCGCCCTGGTGGCCGAGTCGCTGCGGGAATATTTACGGCAGGAAAAAATAAAGAAGGCGATGGAGAGCTTTGGCTCCTGGCAGGGGCGCGATGAAACCGGCACTGACACAGTGAACCGCCTGCGGAACGAAGGAGGGCGAGATTATGCCGGCCGTGCTGATTGATACTGACATTGCCATTGACTACCTGCGTGGGGACCAGTTTGCCCGGCCACTGGTGAACCGGCTCTGGCAGGAAGGTCAGGCGATGTTGAGCGTCCTGAGCGTGTTTGAACTGACCGCCGGCATGCGGGACAAGGAGAAAGGAGCGACAATGAATTTTATTGCCGCCTGCTCGCTTAGTGATATGTCACCGGAGATAGCAGTCAAAGGGGGCGAAATGTACCGCACCTATCGTGCAAAAGGGATCACGCTGGCACCGATTGATTGTCTGATCGCGGCAACCGCTCTTCTCAATGGTTATAAAGTGGCAACGCGGAATATAAAACACTATCCGGAGAAAGGGGTTATCCTCGACAGTTCGCTTTGAGAAGTTATGAAATTTACTCTAACGCTGCTCAAGCGGAGAACCTATGACATCAGCACCACGCAATGCCGCCTTTCATACCCTGCTCCGCATCGAGAAGGAACGCTCCTACGCCGACATCCTCATTAACCATGAGTTACAGTCAGGAGCTTTGAACGGGCCTGACCGGGGACTTTATACGGAGCTGGTCTACGGGACACTGCGCAAGCAGGGGACTCTTGACCATATTATCGGCCGGTTTTCCAAGACCCCGCCGGCAAGACTGGAGAGAGCAGTTATCCTGTTGCTGCGTCTCGGACTGTACCAGATGTTTTTCCTCGACCGGGTGCCTGTCTCGGCAGCAGTAAACGAAACGGTGAATCTTGCCAAGCAGTATGCCGCCAAAGCGGCCGGATTCATCAACGCCGTTCTCCGCAGTGCGGATCGGGGTCGTGACAGCATCAGCTACCCTGATCCCGGCAAGGAACCGGCAGCCTTTCTTGCCGCCAGCCACTCCCACCCTCTCTGGATTGTGGCAGGGTGGCTGAAGCAGCTCGGCTTTGCCGAGGCGGCAGAGCTTGCCGCCGCCTTGTCGGCCCCGCCTCCCTTTACCATCAGGGTAAACAGGCTGAAGATCGAGCGGGACGTTCTGCAAAAGCGTCTGCAGGCAGAAGGGGTGACCGCGGTGCCGTGCCGGTATGCACCGGACGGGCTTACGGTTACTTCGTCGGTTTCACTGCCCCATCTGCAGTGCTTTGCCGAGGGGCTGTTTTCAGTCCAGGATGAAGCGTCCCAGTTGACGGCGCTGCTGCTTGCTCCCCGGCCAGGCGACGCCATTCTCGATCTCTGCGCCGCTCCGGGAGGCAAGGCGACCTATCTGGCGGAACTGACCGGCGACCGCTGCACTCTTGCCGCCTGCGACAGAAACCCGCGCAAGCTTGCCCTTATCCGGGAAGGGACAGAACGTCTCGGCATCGAGAGTGTCACTCCCACCCTGCTGGATGCGACCAAACCGCTGGAGCGACTGCAAGCCGGCCTTTTTGACCGGATACTGGTTGATGCGCCCTGCTCGGGCCTTGGCGTCATTCATAGAAATCCGGAGGGGAAGTGGTGGAAAGTGCCGACCGATCCGGCACGGCTGGCAGTGACGCAGCTTGCCCTGTTGGGAAACGCTGCTGCCAGGCTGAAGCCGGGGGGGACATTGGTGTACTCGACCTGCTCCACCTCGCTGGAAGAGAATGAGCAGGTGGTTGAGAATTTTCTTAACGACCACCCCGCTTTCGTGATAGAACCGGTCAGCAGGATATTGCCGCAGACAGCGGCGATGGAAACAGCTTCAGGTTTCTTCCGCAGTTGGCCTCACCGGCACGGCATGGACGGCTTTTTCGCCGCCAGACTCAGCAAGAGCGGAGAGGAGTGACGTGATGAAAAAAATTGCCCCATCGATACTGTCAGCAGATTTCTGCCGTCTCGGTGACGAAGTCAGAGCCGTGGAGGCTGCAGGGGCAGATTACATTCATGTTGATGTCATGGATGGCCATTTTGTCCCGAATATTACCATCGGCCCCCCGGTAGTGGCCGCCCTGCGCAAAGTAACGGCACTGCCGCTCGATGTGCATCTGATGATTGCCGCTCCGGACCGCTACATTGCCGATTTTGCCGCAGCCGGCGCGGACATCATTGTTGTTCATGCGGAAGCCTCCACCCATTTGCACCGAAGTATCCAGCTGATCAAGAGCCTGGGCAAGAGAGCCGGGGTATCGCTGAACCCGGCGACGCCGCTGAACTGTCTCGAATATGTTCTCGCTGACCTGGATCTGGTTCTGTTAATGACGGTCAATCCGGGCTTCGGCGGGCAGTCGTTTATTGAAGAGTGCATTCCGAAGATCAGGTCGCTGCGGGCGATGCTGGATAAGCGTGGACTGGAGGCCGAGCTCGAGGTTGACGGCGGAGTGAAGGTCGATAACATTGCCCGGATAGCACACGCCGGTGCCGATGTCTTTGTCGCCGGCAGCGCTGTCTTCGGCAGTCCCGACTACCTTGCCACCATTCAGGCGCTCAAGCGGAAGGCAAAGGAGCCTGTACTGTAATGCCGGTTGCACGGCAGGAATGAAAGCCGGGCAGCGAGGGCCGAGGCGTACCGGGAAAGATCTTGAGGAGCCATAGACCAGCCAGCGCAGATAACACCCAGGTGGAGCAGCAGCAGAATACTTTACAGCGGCATTGCTGCCGGCAGGACGTGACGTGTCAAAAACCATCCTGATAATTGACGATTCAGAGAATGTGCGCGAACAGATTGCCCAGGAACTGCAGAGTGCTGCCCTGTTCGAGCGGATTCTGCAAGCCGGCGACGGCATCGAGGCTTTCAAGCTGCTCCTCTCCATGCCGATCGACCTGATTATCTGTGACCTGGAGATGCCGCGCATCGACGGCTTCAAATTGCTGGGCATGATCACCGGCCGCGAGGAATTACGCGATATTCCGGTGATCATGTTGACCGGCCACGGTAACAGGGAGCTGAAGATCAGGCTGCTGGGACAGGGGGCCAGTGATTACGTGACCAAGCCGTTTGATGCCGGCGAACTGATTGCCCGGGTCAAGGTTCAGCTGAAGATCAAGAACCTGCAGGATGAACTGAAAAGATCCAACGATCTGTTGCGGCAGCTCTCCATCACCGACCCGCTGACCCTCCTCTACAACCGCCGCTACACGACGGATATGCTGGGGAAAGAGCTGCAGCGGGCGGAGAGAAAGGGAAGCCACCTCTCACTGGTGATGATCGACATCGACTATTTCAAAAGGGTCAACGACGAGTACGGTCATCTGATCGGCGACCAGATACTGGTGGCCATTGCCGGCCTCTCCCGGATCGGCCTGCGGAGCTATGATTTTGCTGCCCGTTACGGAGGCGAGGAGTTTGTCCTGATACTGCCGGAAACCGCCCTTGAAGATGCGCTGATGATCGCCGAACGTCTCCGCGCCAGGGTAGAGATGCACCTTTTCACCGGACCGCTCAAGAGACTGAAGATCACTGTCAGCATGGGCGTTGCCACCTATCCGACCGATTTCATTGGTACCGTGGAAGACCTGATCAGGGAAGCCGATGAAGCCCTGTACCGGGCAAAGAAGGCCGGCAGAAACCTGGTCTATTCCATGAACCGTCAATAGCAGTGACTCTTTTCGGTTGCTTTCTCTGCCGGGACAGTTTTTAATCCTCCCCATGCACAGCAATCCCGCCGGCAGCGTCTCCCAGGTAAAAGTCCACTTTTTCCTCATCCTGACCACACTGTTCTGGGGCGGCAGCTTTGTTTTCAACAAGCTTGGCTTCCGCGAAGTGCCGCCGATCGCCTTTCTTGCCATTCGCTTTGCCCTGGCCACGGTCATCATGACTTTTTTCTGTCTCCCCCGCCTGCGCTGCATAAGCTGGCCGATCATCATCCGGGGGGGCGGTGTCGGTCTGGCGCTGGCTGCCACCAATATCTCCTTCGTAATCGGCCTGGCCGGGACCACCGCTACCAGGGCCGGATTTCTCAATAACCTCTTTGTCCTCTTCATCCCCTTTCTCTGTTATCTGTTCTGGAGGGACCGGGTGAACAGATGGAGCATGGCCGGCATTCTCCTGGCGCTGCTCGGCATCTGGCAGCTCGCCCACGGCGCTGCCGGCGGCTTCAGCCGCGGTGACCTGCTGTCGACGATCTGCGCCCTGTTCATCGCCATCCACATTATTACTGTATCGAAAATCCTCCGGGATGATGATGTCTATCTGGTGAGCCTGGTACAGTTCGCCACCGTTGCTGTCATCGGCGGACTGCTGACGTTGCTTTTCCCGCCGCCTCCCTTCCGCATCGGACTCCTTTCCGGCGGTGCTCTTGCCTACTGCGCCATCTTTCCGACCGTAGTCTGTTTCACCCTCCAGAATACCTGGCAGCGGCACACCACCCCCACCCACGCCGGACTGATCTATACCCTTGACCCGGTATGGAGCATGCTGGGCGGCTTTCTCGTTCTCGGAGAACGGCTCAGTCCGGGCGAATGGGTCGGCTGCCTGCTGAT
>JAGFXN010000265.1 GCA_017861215.1 Deltaproteobacteria bacterium
ACCGCGGTTTCCCGGGGAGGACTTTATGAAAAACTGTTTTTTACTGCTGACCGCCTTGTTCGTCTTGACAGCGGCAGATGCCTTCGCCTGGAAAATTCAAATCCCGGCCGGCTATGGCCAGGGTGAATTCAAGGATCTGACCAAGGAGCTCGGCAGTGCCATCGCCTACCGGAATCTGGCACCGGCGGAACCGCTCGGCATCACCGGCTTCGACATTGCCGCCCAGACATCAGCCATCAGCATTGACAACAACAGTTCCTCCTGGGAAAAAGCCACCGGCGCCGATGCCCCCGACTATATAACCTATCCATCGCTGCGGGTGCGCAAAGGCCTGCCGTTCGGCATCGATATCGGCGTGATGTATACCGATGTCTATGACACCGACATCCAGGTCTACGGCGCCGAGCTGAGCAAAGCCATCCTTGAGGGCAGCGTAGCGACACCGGCTCTCGGGGTGCGGGCCACCTACTCAAAACTGAACGGGATCGACGATTTCGATCTGCAGACAGCCGGCATTGACGCCACCATCAGCAAGGGCTTTCTCTTCCTCACGCCGTATGCCGGCGGCGGCATGCTCTGGATTGACGGCAAGTACAACGGCAGCGCTGCCAGCCTCAGCGATGAAAGTTTCTGGCAGTCGCGCGGTTTTATCGGCCTCAAGATCTCCCCGCTGCCTTTTGTCAACATTACCGCCGAAGCGGAATATGCGGTCCGGCCGATCTACTCTCTGAAGCTCGGCATCGGCTTCTAAACGCTTGTCGGGAGCGGCCCCTTCTCTCTTGAAGCAGCCGCTCCCGCAGACGCATCCCATGACAAATACCCTCCTTGATTACGCACTGATCCACGAAGCTGCCTACCGCCTGAAAAAGCGGATCAGACAGACCGAGCTCATCTACTCCCACCATTTCAGCGACCGGCTCGGCATTCCGCTCTGGTTCAAGTGCGAAAATCTGCAGCGCACCGGCGCCTTCAAGATTCGCGGCGCCATGAACTTCATGACCTCTCTACCGAAGGAAGCCCTGAAAAACGGCGTCATCACCGCCTCGGCGGGGAACCATGCCCAGGGAGTCGCTTTTTCGGCAGATCTGCTCGGTGTCAGGGCGACCGTGTACATGCCCGAAACCACGCCGCCGCAGAAGGTCTTTGCCACCCGCGATTATGGCGCGGACGTTGTCCTCTGCGGCCGCAATTTCGATGAAGCCTATGCCGCCGCGGTGGCAGCCGGCAAGACAAGCGGCGCGCTCTTTGTCCATCCGTTTGACGATCATCTGGTAATGGCGGGACAGGGGACGATCGGGCTGGAGATCCTGGCAGAGATGGCGGATGTCGCCAACATCCTGGTGCCGATCGGCGGCGGCGGCCTCATTGCCGGTGTGGCGACCGCCATCAAGGAGACCCATCCCCGGGTAAGGATCATCGGCGTGGAAGCAAAGGCGGCCCCTGCCATGCACTACTCCATCCTGAAGGGGAAAATCCTGGAAACGCCGCTGAGCGTCACCCTTGCCGACGGCATCGCCGTCAAAAAAGTCGGCGCCAATACCTTTCCCATCGTCCAGAGCCTGGTGGATGAAATCGTGCTGGTGGAGGAAGAGGAGATCGCGCTTGCCATTGTCGCCCTGCTGGAGCGGACCAAGCTGCTGGTGGAAGGGGCGGGGGCGGTGCCGCTGGCGGCGCTGCTGTCAGGCGCGGTGAAGAATATTTCCGGCAAGACCGTCTGCCTGCTCTCCGGCGGCAACATTGACGTCAAGACCATCTCTGTCGTAGTCGAGCGGGGTCTGGTGGCGGCAGGCCGCTACCTGAAGCTGAAGATCGAGCTTGATGACGTCCCCGGCGCCCTGGCAAAACTGGCAGCCGAGATTGCCAAGGTGCGGGCCAACATCTCGATCATCACCCATGACCGCCGCTCCAAATCGCTGCCGATCGGCATGACGGAAGTGCTCATCGAACTGGAGACGCGCGGCTACGAGCATATCAGCGAAGTTGTCAGTTATCTGGAGGAGACCGGCTATCAAGTGGAGACGCTCAGGTAGCAGAGAGCCGCATCCGCCGCAGAAACTTTCCCGTTCTGGCGGCAGTGGTGTTTTCAGCAAGCAGCGCCGGCCTTTCGAGATCGGCAGGGGTGTCCAGGTCGTACCACGGCGGCAGCAGCGCCACCCCCAGGTGAGCAGCCTTTGCCTTTGCAGCGCTTACGGCAAGCACCGCGGCACTGCTCCAGGGGATATCCAGAAACAGCTCGTCCCAGACCCTCTTCATTGCCAGCAGATAGTACCCCCCGTCGGCGGCAGGCCCGAAAACCACATCGGTATGCTCATCCTCTAGCTGCGTGAAGGCGGCAACAACGTACCCGGCCGGCAAATCGGGCGCGTCGGTGCCGATGATGGCAATTTCGCGGCAGCCGCGCGCGGCTATCGCCGCAAATGCCCTCTTCATCCGCTCCCCCAGATCCCTCCCCTGCTGCGGCTCTGCGGCAATGCCGGGGGCGGCGGCCGCGAAAAATCCGGCGGCGCCCGCCCCACCCTGATAAAAGATGAACGGCGTGATGCCGGCAAGATGCAGCGCCATATCCAGAGTATCCTGCAGCATGCAGGCGTAGAGCTCGGCAGCGGTTTCCGGTGTCAGAGGGGGTGCAAGGCGGGTTTTTACCGCTCCGGGGGCAGGCTGTTTGGCAAAAATTATCAAGGCGCGGGAGGCATCAGCCCGCTGATTGGCAGCAGCAGTTATCAACAGCAGCTCCTGACGACTGAGCCATCTAATTTCAAGCAGTTAGAGCGACGGCCTGTTGTTAAGTAAAATCAAATGAACGTCA
>JAGFXN010000070.1 GCA_017861215.1 Deltaproteobacteria bacterium
GTCGCCGCCCTTGAGCCGCGCCACCTTTTTACCGGCAGTCGCCTTTGCCACCAGGAGGTCGGTGATCTGTGACTGGGCGTGATTGTGGGCTCCGCCGATCTTGCCGGCATAGATCAGCTCGGCATCCGGTTTGGCATGCTTGAGGAGTTCGCCGTTGGCAAGGTAGTCGTAAATGACAACATCCGCCAGGGAGATGCATTCCCTGCCTCTGACCGTTATCAGGCCGGGATCGCCGGGACCGGCGCCTATGAGGTATACGGTTTCGCTTTTCATAACCCGTCGCCTCGTGAAAGTTGAGGCGGTAATCTTAGCAAAGGGGGGGCAAGAGTACAAGCCAAAGCAGGGGACGTGCCGGTATCTCTCCGGCAGAAGGGGTCACAAAACCTGCTCTTGCAGTTCCCAGACGGTCAATTCTGCGATGGAATGCTGAAATTTGCGGCGCGTCTCGCGGGTGACGAACGGCAGATCCCGCGGTTCACCCAGCAGCCTGAAGCGGGGCGCAAGCGTCTTTTTCAGCTCGTCCAGCGACCAGACCGGTTCACCGGACTCGCGGTAGCCTCCCAGCCATTCCTCTTTTTTGGTGAACTCCTCCGACCAGCTGTACGGCGAAGTAATCACCAGCAGCCCGGCGGGATTGAGCCGCTCATGGATGCCGGCAAGGAAGCGGCGCGGAGAATAGAGGCGGTCGATAAGGTTTGCTGCCAGGATGAGGTCGTAACCGGTGAACTTTTCCGGCAGGTTGCAGGCATCGGCCTGATAGAATGCCACCCGTTCCCGGAGCGGAGCCAGTCCCAGCCCTTCCAGCCCGATTTCGTGGAACGAAACAATGTCCCCCTCTTCAGTCAGGGCGTAGCGGAGGTAGCCCTCCTCCTGCATGCGGCTTGCCAGACGAAAGAACCTTGTCGAAAAATCGAGCCCGGTCACCTGCCTGAAGCCGCCCCGGGCCAGCTCAAAGGAGGCGCGGCCGACGGCGCAGCCTAAATCGAGAGCGTGTCCGAGCTCTCTGCCGGTCATCAGCTCCAGGCAGATACGGGCACAGCTGAGCGGGAAATTGGCGACGCCGAAATATTCGGCACCGTAATGGGCGGCGCAGTACTGAGACGTCAGGGTATCGGTCTCATACTGGTCCTGATGAATCTCCACCGGCGCACTGCTCTCGATGTAGCGGAAACCGGCATGCTGCATGAAATGACGCCGGAAGGCGTAGCGTGCCTCCCGTGTCGCCTCGTTGCCGGTGGAGATCCACGAGCCGCCCTTGATCAGGTTGTGACGCGTGTCAAAGGTCGGCGTGGAGAAGTCGTCGTACCAGGGGTGAATCTCGAAACCGTGGAACGGGTAGATCGGCGTCTCGGTCCACTGCCAGACGTTACCGAGCACGTCATAAAAATCACCGGAGCGGAACAGGTCAACCGGGCAGGAAGAACTCCACTTTTCCAGGTTGATATTGCCGGGCGCCTCGGTCCAATACGGCTGATCGGGAATGTTGCAAAGATCGCGGAGCCGGTTCCATTCATCTTCGGTCGGCAGGCGCAGCTGCAGGCCGGTCGTGCTGCTTTTCCAGTTGCAGAAGGCCTTGGCCTCCAGATAGTTGACCTCCACCGGCCAGTTCCAGGGGAGCGGAATCTCCGCCGTCATGGTGCGCAGCAGCCAGCTCTCCCCTGCCCTGATCCAGAAGAGAGGATGCTCGGCCTGGCGAAACTGTCGCCACTGCCACCCCTCCTCGGTCCACCAGTCCTTCTGCTGATAGCCTCCCGCCTCGACGAATTCCCGGAACTCACGGTTGGCAACCAGGTACTGCGCTGCCATGAAGTCAGCTACGCGGGCTTCATGCCGGCCATACTCGTTGTCCCAGCCATAGAGCGGGTCGCCCTTGGCCTTGCCGAGCGTTACCACCCCTGCCGGTACCGGCAGCAGCCGGTTCTGCGGCGGCTCACCGCCATGGGGACAGATATCCCAGAACGGCAGCTGCACCACCTGCTCCAGCGGCAGCTGCCTGATCAGCACCGACGAGGTCTCCAGATGGATCCGCTCGTGCTCGATGCCCATCATGATCGCCCAGAAAGGGCTGTCCCAGCCGATCGGCAGGGACAGCGGCAGCTGCCGGATCAGGCCGTCGACCAGCGTCCGCACCTGATCACGGTACGCCTTGACCTCCTGCCGGGTCGGCCAGTCGTAATGCTTTTCATCCAGATCATCCCACGACATTTCGTCGACACCGACGGCAAACATCGACTCGAAGCGCGGGTTGATCCTCTGCTCAATGATCCGGGCAATGTTCAGCTTGTTGATGAAGAAGGTGGCGGTATGGCCGAAGTAGAAGATCAACGGGTGGCGCAGCCGGTCGGCACGCAGGTAAAAAGTCTCATCGTGCCGGAGCGTTTCATACAGCTTTTCGTCAAGATCAAAAGTGCTGTGAAAATACTCCAGGATCTCGGACCGCTTCTGCTCGGCCTCACCTTCGTTTAGAATGATCGTTTTCGTTACTCGCGTAGCCATAGCTCCTCCACGAAAGCCCGGCTTGTCAGCCTGCCGCCGGCAGCCAGCGATCGCCATAGCGGTTGTGCCGTACCTTGTCGTACTGCAGCCTGGCGGCGGCAAGCCCCTGTCGCTTTTCGCCCGGCAGGCCGATGCTGATGATGCATTCGACCTTGATATGGTCCGGCAGGCCAAGCAGCCCCTGGATGAAAGTTTCTGAACTGGTGTCGTCCCCGTGACTACGATTGCGGATCTGGATCCAGCAGCTCCCCAGGCCAAGGGACTGCGCTGTCAGCTGCGCCAGGATGGCGGCAATGGCACAGTCCTCGATCCAGGCATCGGATTGCGTGCTGTCGGCGCAGACGACTATGCCCAGGGCCGCGTCCTGCAGAAAGGCTGAGCCGTGCTGCTTGGCGGCTGCCAGTTGCTGCAGCAGCTGCCGGTCATCGACGATAATGAACTCCCAGGGGTTGATGTTTCTGGAGGAGGGGGCGCGGAGCAGCGCTTCCACCAGCAGCTTTACACTGCCGGGAGCAACGGCTTCGCCGCGGTATTTCCTGATGCTGCGCCTGTTGCGGAGCATTTCGATCATGGCAACCTCCTCCCCTGCAATGCTACTTTGCTGCTATGCACCGCTCACTTGTGCTCTGGCGACAGCCGGAACAATCAGCTTTCCGCCTCCAGCCAATAGTGTATCCCTTCCAGCGTCTTTTGCCAACTATCGCCCAGCCTGTTGTTCAAAAATGCCGCAAACAGTGAATCGAAGAGCTGCAGACCGCTTTCGAGAAGATGCATCCGCTCGAAGAAAACCGCCTCTGCTTCAGCATGGCTGTCCACCGTGTTGTCCTTTTCGAGCTGCACCGCCGGCGCTTTGAACGAGCCGAAATGGAACATCTCCCCTTTCAGGGTCAGCTTCCAGGCGTTTTCGTCCTTTTCCAGATGGATGGTTGCCTCGGTAATGCTTTTTCCCAGGCGCAGTGCCGCCAGCACCTCGCGGAAATCGTCCTGCGCGCCGGCCACGGTTACCTTCTGCATGCCGGTCTCGGCCCGTGCCTGCAGCAGCACCCTGTCGTTCATGAACGCAGTGAAGGGCTCTCCTGTGCCTAAGACGCCGGCGGTTGCTACCGAATACTCCCCGGAGCCGGTCATGGTCTGGCAGAGCAGCCAGAGGAGAAACTCCTGACCGATCCAGCCGTTTGACCTGATAAGGTCGAGCACGGACTCGGTCGATGCCAGGTTTGCCCGTTCCAGCGCCGGCAGCAGTTCAGCAGACACAATCCGCATGGCGCGGGCAAACGGGTGCACCATCACCAGGCGCAGACCGGGAAAGCTCTTCTTGAACTCGGTTTCAAAGAGATCGATAATTCTGCTGCTGACGGTTGCCAGCGTCACCAGGCCGCTACGCGTGTCCCAGACCACATCGTACATCGCCGGTGCAGGGAGCGCCCGTACCAGCAGGGAGAGACGGGCCGCATCGCGGATATCCTCCCGCTTCTGCTTCGGCACCCGGTAAAACCCCGGATTCGCATTGAGGAAGTCCTGCTCGGCACCGCGCTGGTAAAACTTCAGCAGCGGCGCCGGGATACGGCGCTGGTCGCGGCGCAGGGTGAAACTGACATAGTGATCGCGGCGAAACGGCTGGGCGGCGGCAAAGTCGCTGTTCTGGTAGTCATCCGTCCGTACCCAGCCGATGGTCAGCTCCTCAGCGCTGTTTTCGCTGTTGCTGAAGGCATGCTTATCGAGACACTCCCCGATCCAGGTGAAGAGATCACCCTCCGGCAGCTCCCCGACAACCTGGAACTGGCAGATGCTGACGCTGTTGGCAAGTATTCCCATATGAATGTTGCTCCTTTTGTATAGTATGGCGGGGTCAATACCTGATGGCAAAGTCACTGAATTCCGCGGCAAAAGGCTCTTCCCGGATTTCGAGGCTATCGACCCTGCCGGCCGGCGGGCCGCTGCGGCACCAGTCGACCAGGGAATTGACCGCCTCGGCCTCACCTTCAAAGCACCCCTCGACCCGGCCGTCGGGGCGGTTGCGCACCCAGCCGTTGACCCCCATCTGTCGGGCGGTCATTTGGGTATGGCGGCGGAAATTCACCCCCTGGACGAGGCCGTTGATAACGATGTTGACGCGGCGCTTCATGGCTCTTTCCCCTCCATCATCTGCAGAAATTCCTCCTCGGTCAGTACGGCAACGCCGAGTTGCCTGGCTTTTTCCAGCTTGCTCCCGGCCTCGGCGCCGGCAATCACATAGTCGGTTTTTTTCGACACCGAACCGGCGGCATGACCACCCTCGGCTTCAACCATTTTCTGTGCCTCGCTGCGGCTGAAACGCTCCAGTGCGCCGGTAAAAACGAAGGTCTTGCCGGTGAAGCGTCCTCCCACCCGCTTTGCGGCGGTTGTCGGCGAGACTCCGGCGGCCAGCAGCCGCTCGATTACCCGGCGGTTCTCCTCACCGGCGAAGAAGGCAGTGATGCTTCGCGCTACCTGGGGGCCGACTTCGCGTATCGTCAGCAGTTCCCCCGCGCTGGCAGCCATCCGGCTCGACAGCGAGCCGAAGCCGGCGGCCAGCAGTTTGGCGGTGTGCTCTCCCACATGGCGAATGCCGAGGGCGAAGATGAAGGTGGCCAGTTCCCGGTTTTTGCTCGCCGCAATGGCACCAAGCAGGTTCTCCGCCAGTTTGTCCCCCATCCGCTCGAAGCGCATCAGGTCGGCGGCGGTCAGTTGGTAGAGATCGGCCACATCGTGCACCAGTCCGAGGCGCAGCAGCTGGTCGATGTACTTCTCCCCCAGCCCGTCGATATCCATGGCGTGGCGGGAAGCGAAGTGGATGATGGATTCACGGATCTGGGCCGGGCAGGTTAGACCGAGGCAGCGGACCGCCACTTCATCGGGTATTTTCACCACCAGCGACCCGCATTCCGGACAGGCGGCCGGTAGCGGCAGAAGTCGTTCACTGCCGGTACGTTTTTCTGTCAGCACCCGCACCACTGCCGGTATGACGTCGCCGGCCCGCTCGATCAGCACGGTGTCGCCGATGCGGATATCCTTGCGCGCCATCTCTTCCCAGTTGTGCAGGGTTGCCCGGGAGACGGTGACTCCGGAAACCTCTACCGGTCTAAGGTTGGCCGTCGGTGTGATGACGCCGGTTCTGCCGACTGAGGGGATGATGTCCTCGACGACCGTGACTGCCTGCCGCGGCGGGAATTTCCAGGCAATGGCCCATTTCGAGGAGCGGCTCTTCTCTCCGAGTTCGCGCTGCAGAGCAAAGTCATCAACCTTGACCACCACCCCGTCGATTTCGTAGGGGAGGGTATCACGCAGGGCAGCCATTTCTTCGTGGAAGTCGCTGATGCCGGCTATGCCGGTGACTGGCCGGGCCAGAGGGTTTACCGGCAAGCCCCAAGCCATGATGGTGGCGAGAAAAGCGTTTTGGGAGCCAAAGACATAGCCTTGCACAGTGCCGGGGGCATAAGAGCAGATGGTGAGCGGCCGGCGGGCCGTGATCTTCGGATCGAGCTGGCGCAGCGACCCGGCAGCAGCGTTGCGAGGGTTGGCAAAGGGAGGTTCGCCGTTCTCCTCCCGCTCCAGATTGAAGCGGCGAAACGGTTCCAGCGGCAGGTACACTTCACCTCTCACTTCGAGAAGTTGCGGCGGGCTGTCCGTTTTCAGCCGGAGCGGGATATCCCGGATGGTTTTCAGGTTGGCGGTTATCTCTTCGCCGGTTACGCCGTCACCGCGGGTAGACCCTTGGACGAGAATCCCGTTTTCATAGACCAGTTCCACCGCCACACCATCCATCTTCGGCTCGCAGATATAGGTGATTTCCGCCTGATCAGCCAATCCCAACTCTCTCCTGATCCGTTTGTCGAACTCCATGATGTCGTCTACGGAAAAGGCGTTATCAAGGGAGAGCATCGGCACACGGTGTGCCACCTGCGAGAATTTCCCCAGTGGCCTGCCCCCGACCCGTGCAGTCGGCGAATCCGGCCGGATCAGCTCGGGAAACTGATTCTCCAACTGCTGCAGCTCGCGGAAAAGCGCGTCGTATTCGGCATCGCTGATCTCCGGGGCGTCGTTTTCGTAGTAGAGGAGGTTGTGCCGCTCTATCTCTTCGCAGAGAAAAGCGATCCGCTCTTTGGCAAGGTTGATGTCCATGAGGAGGTGCTCCGGTGAAGGAAGTGAATGGTGCCGGATGATAGCAGAATTGCACGCGTAATGCTACAGTGAGAGTCTCCGGTGGATCAGCAACCGTTCCGTCATCTCCTCCAGACTCCTCACCCGCTCCTTCAGCGGAATTGTTCTGAGTGGATTCAAGTTGACAGTTAGCAGACCGCCGAGCTTGTGCAGCCTCGGCGGTCTCGACGGAAATAAATGCAATCCTGATTGCCAAGGCGAGTGGGTCATAGGTCGAAACTCTTTGCATACAAAAACTCTACCGGGAAAATTCAAGGGGGCAGGAGAAGGAAGTCGGCCGGGCGTAACAACTATTACCTGCGTCAAAATAAAACAATATTTTCATTTATAGTTACAGTATGTTATAGCTAATTTGACTTCATATAATAAATCAGAAATTGACAATAAACTAATATGGTTCTAAAAAAGATATAATCACGGTTAGCAACCGTTGACAACGAGCATGACAAGACTTATTGTTAATGAAATCTGTGCCTAACAGCATTTGCCGGAGATAGTGGTATGTTTTTGAAAATTGCAGATATCGTAGCGTCGCTTGGTGTTGACGAGAAAACTGTCCTGGGCTGGATCAAGAAAAAGGGCCTGGCTGCGCACATGGTGAATGGACGGTATCAGATCAATCAGGTTGATCTGCTGGAGTGGGCGACCAGCAACGGCATAATAATTCCACCGCAGATGTTTGCGGTTCCTGTCGCTGCAGACAAGCTCCCCCTGCTTTCCGGGGCGCTTGCCAGGGGCGGGATTCACTTCGATGTGCCCGGCGATGACCTGCCGTCGGCACTGAAAAACGTTGTGGAACGTCTGCCTCTGCAACCGCACATGGATCCGGATTTTCTTTTCCAGACGCTGCTTGCCAGGGAGGCCCTGGGGAGTACCGCCATCGGTAACGGCATTGCCATTCCCCATGTGAGAAACCCGATTCTTTCACAAACCCAGGAACCTGCCGTCAGCCTCTGTTTTCTCATAAAGCCGATTGACTTCCAGGCGCTTGATGGCAAGCCTGTCCATATCCTGTTCACCCTGATTACCCCCAATGTCAAAGTTCATCTGAACATGCTGGCCAGATTATCCTATGTGCTTCATGAACAACGTTTTATGGAACTGCTGAACGGCAAACCCGGCAAGGATGAAAT
>JAGFXN010000266.1 GCA_017861215.1 Deltaproteobacteria bacterium
CTGATAATGCGGAACAAGATTCAGATGGTGTAAACGGTTTCCGCTGCGGAAAGAGTTCCTGTCCGCAACGGAAACGTCATTTTTCATCCGGCTTTGAAACTACTGCAGCAGACTGTCTATCTTCTCCATATCAGCCCCGACCACCATCTGCTCCTTGATGAAGAAGGTCGGCGTGCCGTCAATTGCCAGGGTACGGGCAAGATTCATATGCTCCGCCGCCTGCGCCTTTATCTCCTTGCTGTACTCAGCCGAAGAGGCAGGCAGAGGTTTTCCCTCCATCATCTCGTGATAAGCCTTTTCCTGATCCCTGGCAGCCAGGATATAGTAGATCTTGTTGATGGCGTTCGGATGAGCCAGCGGCGTCAGAAAGACATAGCGGGTGATATCGGTACGTTTTTTCAGGAATTCCGAGGCCTTGCGGCAGTATGGACAGTCCGGATCGGTGAATTCAATGACCTTTTTGGCGCCGCTGCCGACCTTGACAGCCTTGTCCAGCGGCAGATCCTTCAGCTTTTTAAGGGTCTGCGCCTGATTTTTTGCCTTCAGCTCCTGCTTCTTTTCACCGGTAAGGTTTTTCCCCTCTTTCGTGTAGATATCACCGACAATCAGCAGCTCCTTTTCCGGAAAGAAGTAGAAAATATTCGGCCCCGATGCAACCTCGTAAACCCCCTTGATCTGGCTGTCAACAATGCTGTCCAGCTTGAGTTGCGGGAAAGCCTTGCTGAAAGCCGCTTCCGGTGTAACATCAAGCGAGGCCGCCTGTGCAGTCAGCTGCAATCCGGCAAGAACAAAAAGTGTAGCCACGGCAGTAAGCAGATGTTTCATGTAGAATCTCCTTTTTTGGAAGCAGTCAGGGCGCAGCAGTCCGCATAGAGTCATGTACCTCCTGGATACGTACTACTGACTCCTGACTGCTTATTTATTTCTGTAGAGCGGATTCTGGCCGATAACCTCAACTATCGGTCCGTCTTCCAACTCCTCCTGGGTACCGCTGTCATCCTCGTACTCCGCCTCACCGACTGCCCAGGCGTAGACTTTCTGTGAATCAAGCAGCACCGGCTTCTCCGGTGTATCGAACATCCTGTTCTGCATCGCCTCGTCAAACAGTCCGATGCAACCGTGCGAAGCGGGGCGGCCCGGCAGATCCCTGGCGTGCATCCAGTAGCCTACGCCATCCTCGGCGACATGAAAACGCATGGCATTGTCCATCGGATACTGTTCCTCATCGTCATCGGTCTTGTACAGCGAAGAGGTGTGATTTTTATCGCGGGCGGTTATGCGGAAGATGCCGACAGGTGTTTCGAAACCCGGGCGACCGGTGGCTGCCGGCATGGAAAACTTCAGCCGGCCGTACTCGTACGCCCCGAGCCACTGCTCGGTCATGCTCACCAGAATATACTTGTCGTGGCGTTTCGCCGGCTCGTAAAACTGCGGCAACGGTGAGTAGTCCCTGATATCATCCATCAGGTCCGGCACCTTGATCGTCATCCCCGGATAGACGTGCCGCCTGTCGATCCTGTTGAACCGGGCCACCAGCGGCCAATCTGCGCCGAAAAGCGTTTCCAGGGTCTCGTGCGGCTTGATGAACTGCCCGTGCCACCTGATGTTCTGCTGGCTCGGATACTCGACTCTGGTCAGATCCTCTTTCGCCGGATCAAGCGGGTTGGCGCCCGGCTCTGCGGTGTGCGCCGGCCGATAGAGGACGATGGCTGTCAGTACCAGCAGAGCGGTCAGGTATCGTGCAGATTTCAGCATGAAAGGAAAACCCTCTTCAACGGGGCACGGCAGGGTGGTAGACAAGTGATGCTGCCAGAATGTCTTCGACCGCACTGTAAGGGTCTATCTGCCTGGTCGCCATCCCGGCAACAATTCTGCCGAAGGAACCGTCGGCAACAAGCGCATCATACAGCTGCCGGAAGAGCCTCTCTTTCAGCATATCGGTAAAAACCGCCGCATTCTTCTCCGCAGTAAACTTCTCGATTACTCCCGAAGTAAAGAGATGGTTGTGATGATTCTCAAACTCGGCAACCAGCTCGTCAATGCCGACGCCGCGACTCGCCTCGGTCTTCATGACCCTGGGGAGCCACTCCCCTTCCAAGCGGCTGCCCATCTCCAGCATTACCGCCAGGTCCCGCGCCGTCCGGTCGGCGCCGTCACGATCTGCCTTGTTGACGACAAAAACATCGGCTATCTCCAGTATGCCCGCCTTGATCGCCTGAATGTCGTCACCCATGCCGGGCACCATGACCACCGCTGTGGTATGCGCCATCCGGACAATATCGATCTCATCCTGGCCGACGCCGACCGTTTCGATGATGACGACATCCATCCCCATGGCATCCATGATATTGACCACTTCGCCGGTAGACCTGGAGATGCCCCCCAGAGCGCCACGGGTTGCCAGGCTGCGGATAAAGACTCCGGCATCGTCGGCATGACGGTTCATCCTGATTCTGTCGCCAAGAATTGCTCCGCCGGTAAACGGGCTGGTGGGATCGACAGCAACTATACCGACCCGCTTCCCCTGCCGCCGGAAAACAGCGGTTATCTGATCGGTAAGGGTCGATTTGCCGGCGCCTGGCGGGCCGGTAATGCCGATGAGGTAAGCCTTCCCCGTATACGGATAGAGGATTTTCAGTTCGTCAAGCGCCGAGGAAAAGCCGTCGTCCACATCCCGCATCAGGCGGGCCGCCGCACGGATATCGCCCTGCAGTATCTTTTCAGCAAGTCCCATTAACACACATCCTTCGGGGCGAAGGGCGAA
>JAGFXN010000267.1 GCA_017861215.1 Deltaproteobacteria bacterium
GTGGCAGAGATCAGCATCAATCATGTTGCCGTCAAGGAGTCGGTATTTCCTTTTGTGAAGTTTCCCGGGGTTGATACCATTCTTGGGCCGGAGATGAAGTCTACCGGTGAGGTCATGGGGATTGATGACAGTTTCGCCAAAGCTTTTGCCAAGGCGCAGCTCGGCGCCGGGGCAAAACTCCCTACTTCCGGCAAGGTCTTCATCAGCGTCAAGGATGCTGATAAAAAACATCTTGTACCGATTGCCACCAATCTCTATAATGACGGCTTCAAGATCCTTGCCACACGCGGTACGGCAAGTTATCTGAAGGAGAAGGGGGTGCCGGTGCAGACCGTCAACAAGGTTCTTGAGGGGCGCCCCCATATAGTAGATGCCATCAAGAACGGCGACATCGCCATGGTTATCAATACGACCCATGGTGCCCAGGCGGTTGCCGATTCTTTCTCCATCAGACGGGAAACCCTGGCACACGGCGTGACGTATTTTACTACGGTAGCGGGGGCCAGGGCAGCTGTTGATGCCATCCTCGCCATCCGCAAGGATGGGCTGGACGTAAAGGCCTTACAGGATTTTCTTGCCTGAAAACAGTTGTCTGGTATATGATTACCCATCCGGGGTGACTGCCTTCAGTCTCCCCGGCAGTTTTTTTAAGGAGCTTAGCTTTAATGTCCCATTCAGTACCGATGACTAAAGAGAGTTATGAAGCTTTGCAGGAGGAGCTCAAGCGGACTATCCGCGTTGAGCGTCCCAAGGTTATTCAGGATATTGCCGAAGCCAGAGCCCATGGGGATCTTTCGGAAAACGCCGAATATGATGCGGCGAAGAATCGTCAGGGTTTCATAGAAGGGCGTATTCAGGAGCTTCAGGACAAGCTTGCCCGTGCCTATGTCGTTGATCTGTCGAATCTCAAACCGGATAAAGTGGTCTTCGGTGCAACCGTAACACTGTACGATACCTCGAATGAAGAGGAGGTTTCGTACAAGATTGTCGGCGAAGAGGAGGCGGATATCAAGCTTGGCAAGATCTCCTGCACCTCGCCTGTCGGCAAGGCGCTGATCGGGCACAAACTGGATGACTCGGTCAAGATCAAGGTGCCGGCCGGGACCAAAGAGTACGAGATCATCGAAATCAAATACTGACGGCTACGGGAACGTCCAGCGGCGGCGTTACCCGCCAGCTTTTTCCCGCAGATTTTTCATTGCCATACCGAAGCTGACAGCTTTACATCTAACAGTATCAGGAGGATACAATGAGCGAAAAATTCAACAAGGACATGACCTTTGCGCAGGCACTGCAGGCACATCCGGATGTTGCCAAAGTCCTGCGGAAGTACAATCTCGGCTGCATCGGCTGCATGGGGGCGCAGAACGAATCGCTTGAGCAGGGCGCTAATGCTCACGGGCTGGATGTGAATGATATTATGAAAGATCTGAATGAACTGGCGTAAACTTCTGCTCCCTACTGCCGGAAAATAATCTAAAGGCGCCGTCAGGCGCCTTTTTCGTTCGCGGAACTGGCTGACAAGGCGGCAAGCACATGCATGGCTGCTGCAGCCGACTGCAGGCTGGAAGATCGAGCGGCAGCACTAGCGTGCGGGTCGTAACCATTCTGCCAATATCCAGATGCACCGTCATATCTTGACATGCTTCTCATCCGGCAGTATCGTGACTGCCATGACTGTGGTCTGCTCATGATCGTCCCTGTCTCCACTTTTGCATCCCCCGCCGCTGTTTCTGTCTGCAGAGGAGAACCATTTGCTGTTTGTAGGAATCAGGTTCAAGCTGTCGCTCATAACTTTCCTCCTCGTGACCACGGTTATCACTGTCTCGTCATTCATCGTCATGAACACCATGGACACTTTTCTTCTGGGAGAACTCGTCAAGCGCGGTTTGTCGATGTCGAAGGGCGCCGCTGATGCCGCTGGCTACAGCATTCTTGCCCGTGACCGGCTATCGCTTGACAACCTGGTTGCCAAAACCAGGGAACATCAGGCAGACATCCGTTACGCGGCCGTAGTCGATCAGGACGGGACAATCACGGCTCACAGTGATATGAGAATGGCCGGAACAAAATATCTGCCGGCAGCAGGGGAAGTGATCAGTCGTGACGCGGATGGGGCCTTGGTTTCCAGGGTGGAGAAGGCGGGAAAGGTTTCCTATGAATTCAGGATACCCATCATGTTCGCCAAAAAGGTAATCGGCAGTTACCACCTCGCCATCGACGGTGCAGTCCTGATCTCGGCGCAGCAGGCGGCGCGACGGAAAGTGGCATTTGCTGCCGCACTGCTTATTATCCTGTCAGTGGTCGGCGTCTATTTCATTGCCCGGAAATTTACCACTCCCATCAAACGGCTCACCGAAAGTGTCTCACTCCTGAAATCCGGCAGCTACCAGGGTAAAATCCTGGTTACCCTGCATGACGAGCTCGGGGAACTAACGCGGGACTTCAATGATATGGCGGACGTTATCCTGTCGCAGCAGGAAAAGCTTGAAGAGTATGCCCACGGGCTGGAGGAATCATACCTCTCCACCGTTAAAATTCTGGCAACCTCCATCGACGCGCGGGATGATTACACTCTGCAGCATTCAACCCGGGTTGCCGCGCTCTCCCTTCTGGTCGGTGAAGAATTGGGACTCGGTACCGAGGAACTGCGGGAGCTGGAAGTAGCAGCCCTGGTGCATGACCTTGGAAAAATCCGCATTCCGGATCAGATTCTGAAAAAGGCAGGAGCTCTGGATAAAGATGAGCTGCACCTGGTCAGGTCCCCGGGACGGGGCAGAGATTCTCGACCACTCCCGGGCTTTTCACAGATTCATTCCTGCGGTTCTCCACCACCACGAATGGTACAACGGCGAGGGGTATCCGGAGGGGCTCAAGGGTGAGGATATCCCGCTTTTTGCCGGCATCATCGCCATTGCCGATGCCTATGACGCCATTACCACGTCACGTCCTTACCATGAGTGCCGTTCCGCGGACACGGCAATCCGGGAAATAATCCGCCATCGCGGTTCACAGTTTAATCCTCACCTGGTCGACCTCTTTGTTGCATCGCTGGCGAACCGGGACAGCGCCCGCCCGCTCACCCAGCTGGAGGCTTTGGCATGAGAAAAGTGTGCTGGTTGATATCAGTTCTGCTGGTGCTTGCGGCCATGGTTGCCTGCTCCGGCCCGGAAAAGGCCGTTATGCAAGGCACGGAAATATCGTCCGACCAGCAGCAGGCTATCCTGCGCAAGAAGTTGGCATTGCTGCTGGAAAAAAAGAGCTATCGCCGCGCCATCGAGCTGATGAGTGACAGGAAGCATCCTGGCTTCCCGGCGGCCGGCATGGACAAAGAGTATCTCCTGGCACTCAACGGACTGATAACTGCCGGGGAAGAGGCGCTCTCTCGTGGAGACCATACGGTTGCCGGCCAATCCTTCCGGTTGGCGCTGGATTCCTATCCGGTGCCGCCTGCGTTACGGGGAAAAGTCAGGCGAAACCAGCCACAGTTACGGAAACAGCTGGAAACCTGTGCGAACAGGCTGCTGGAGCAAGGGCTCATGGCATACCGCAGTGATAATCTGGATAACGCCATCCGCAGATGGAAGGAAATTGTCGTTTTTGATCCGGGGCACCAGGAAGCGCTGAAGGCGATTGAAACGGCAACGGTTCAGTTGCGGGTGCTGCAGGAGATGGAAAAGCCGGGCCAGTGATCCCATCAGCAATGGCGCCTGGCGAATTGATGAGCAGCGGCGGATACAATTATGAATTGCATGGTCGGTTGCAACGGGTATAATTTCTGCTGACAGGATGGCTGACACTTTCTACTGACAAGGCTTCGTCCTTGAGGAGGTACTCTTGGCAATAACACTGCTGGATATGCTGTTGAATGCCGGGATCATCAATCGTGACCAGGTTGAGCAGGCGCTGAGCAATCGGGTGATTTACGGGGGGAAGATCGGTTCGAGTCTAATCGAGCTCGGCTATGTGTGCGAGGTGGACCTGGCCCGCTTTCTCAGCAGCAAACTGGGAGTCCCCTATGTCGGACCTGACCAGCTGCTGTCGATTCCTCCGGAAACAATCAGTCTGCTGCCGCGGGAACTGGCGCTCAAATACGGGGTCATCCCCCTGAGCCTGGAAAAGAAGCGGCTCAATCTGGTCATGGCCGATCCTGCGGACCTGAAAGCCATCGACGAGATCGGTTTCATCACCGGCTATATCATCCGTCCGTTTGTCACTCCCGAGGTTCGTCTGGTGCAGGCGCTCGGCATCTACTACAATACCGACATCGATTTTCGTTTCCGGAAAATGATTGAAGAGGTCGATGCCCAGAAGCGCGAAGCAGCTCTCCACACGGAAGCGCCATTGCCTTCAGCCCCTGCGGTTGAAGAAGAAGAACTGGAAGAGGCCGAGATTGTGACCGGGGCCGAATGGAGCGAGCGCATCAGCAGATTTGCCCCGGATACGGTTGCCA
>JAGFXN010000071.1 GCA_017861215.1 Deltaproteobacteria bacterium
GCAACTATCGGGGCCACGGTTGAGTGTTGCTGCATTTTTCCAGTCCGGCTTGCGCACCCCATGCCGAGGTTCTTGAGGGCACCGCCGAAACCGGTCAGTTCATGGCACTTGAAGTGCGAAACGGTCACCAGGGCATCTGCTTCGACGATTTCAGCACCGATACTGACGGTTTGCAGAAGTTCGCCGGCAATCTTCACTTGAACGGCATTTTGCCCCTTGATGCCGTCGCACATGATAAGCGGTGCATTGACGACCGCATAGGCAAAACCGTTTTCAATGGCGCAGGACAGCGCGGAAACAGCTTCTTTCCTTTCGCCGGGATAGAGGGTCGACGAGTCGGTGAGAAACGGTTTCCCCTGCACTTTCCGGATCTCTTCCACCACGCGTCTGATGAATACCGGGCGGATAAAAGCATGATTCCCCTTTTCGCCAAAGTGCAGCTTGACTGCTACCAGATCTCCAGCGCTGATTACCTTCTCAATGCCACAGCAGGCCAGCAGCCGGGAAATCTTGTCAAAAAGGTTCTCTTTGTGTCCAGCCCTCATATCGGCAAAGTACACTGTGCTTGCCATGAAAGTGACTCCTTGATTTGCTGATGCCTGCTGTCTGCATTATACCGTCGTGATGAAAATATTAAAGTATTATTGCCATCGTCGGAAAATATGTTATGAGTCATGCAACAATCATCTCATGGTATCGGGGCGCACCAATGGCAGACAGTGGACCGGAGCGGGAACTCTGGCTTTTCGGACTGGGAGATCGTATTGACAGGGGTGCTGTTGTCTGCAGCCACCTTGCCGAAGCGGGCTACCGGGCGCGCACGGCAAAACTTGAAGAACTGCGGGTAACGAAACCTCTCGGCATTATCCTTGATATTTCGCCTCATTCGGTTGACGGATGGGGGATTCTGACAGCAATCAAAAGCGATCCGGGAACCAGGGATATTCCGGTCCTGCCGGTCTTTTTAAGTGAAAAGGGGAAGATAGGCGGAGCATTCCCGGTTGCCGGATTTTTCCTTACCCCGATAGACTGCGATCATCTGGGTGAAAGACTTGCAGTTATGGGGCTTACGGAAGACACCGAGGATTATGACCTGCAGGCAATGCTTGTCACCCGCAAAGGGGATGAGCAACTTGGCAGGGCTATCAACGAACTGGGATTTTCTCTGCTGCAAGCCTATTCGGCAAAGGAAGGGATTGCTATTGCTACGACGAACCACCCTTACCTGCTCTTTACTTCATTCATGCTGCCTGACAGCTCGGCATTTGAATTTCAGGAGCGTCTCCGCCTCTATCCACAGACCAGGAATATCCCTTTTTTCGTCCTCTTGAAAGATTCGATGAAAGAGGGGGAGCGGCTGGCAATGAGCAGAAGTGTTGAGCATCTTGTCCGCAAGAAGGAGCTTTCCAGGGCTGAATTTCTGAGCTGTTTCCGGCGCAAGTAGTAGATGCTCAATCCGGCTCACAGGGTTGCCCAAGTTTCAGGCAAAAGCTGCCTGTCTGCATAAAAAAGATGCAGCTGCCTTGTCCCCGGTTTTCTGGAGGCTGTTTCTCCTGAATTGTTCTTCTCCCTGCAAAACCCCTGAAACTGGCCCTTCAACAGTTATTGACAATGAAAACCAAACTGAAAATAGGCTCTCTTGAACTGGCAGACAACTTGCTACTTGCACCAATGGCAGGCATTACCAATCTGCCGATGCGTCTGCTGGCACGGGAACAGGGCGCGGCGCTCTGTTTTACCGAAATGGTCAGCGTCAATGGACTGGTCAGGGATGGCGAAAAGAGTTTTGCCCTGATGCGGAGCAGTGCTGCCGACCGGCCGCTCGGTTTGCAGCTTTTTGGTGACGATCCTGAACTGCTGGCTGCCGGAGCAGAACTTTGTGAAGGGCTTGGCGACCTGATTGACATCAACATGGGCTGCCCGGTGCGCAAGGTTGTCGGTAGCGGTGCCGGCAGTGCTCTTCTGCAGAATCCCGACAGGGTAAGGTCGATTGTCGCGGCGGTGCGGAGCGCAACCAGCCTCCCGTTAACGGTCAAAATCCGTTCGGGATGGGGTGCTGATACCGTTAACTATCTGTTGATCGGCCGGATTGCCCAGGATGAAGGGGCGGATGCGGTAACGCTCCATCCCCGTACCAGAGCGCAGCTGTTTGACGGTCACGCCGACTGGCAGCATATTGAGCAGCTGAAAAAGACGCTTACGATACCGGTTATTGGCAGCGGCGATCTGTTTAGCGCTGAAGATGTCCTGGCAATGCTGAACATGACAGGCTGTGACGGGGTGATGATAGCGCGGGGAGCATTGGGAAATCCATGGATATTCCGCGAAGCTCTGGCGTTGCAACGGGGCTCGGCAAAAATTCCGCCTGCTCCGGAAGAGAGATTCAGTGTGGCAGCGCGGCACCTTGCTCTTTTTGCCGGCACTGCCGGAGAAAGGGTTGCCGTCAGAGAGATGCGCAAGCATCTCTGCTGGTATGCCAGAGGCCTCCAGGGGGCAGCCCAGTTCAGAGCCGCGGTGAACCGCCTGGAAGACAGAGCCGGGATGGAAAAGGCAATGTACGATTTTTTCATGCAGAGGTAACGTGAATCCTGAACATCTGCCAGAATTTTACGCAAATGTGATCGACAGTGTCGGCGATGGTGTCATCGTGCTTGATCGTGCGGGGAATGTCATCCTGATAAACCCGGTAGCCGAGGAAGTAGCGGGTGTATCGAGGCGCGTCACCATCGGCCAGCCGTTCGCGACGCTTTTCAAAAATGATCTGCCTCTGCTGGAGATTGTCGCCAAGAGTGCTGCCAGCGGCATGTCGATTTCGGATTACGAAAATATCATCCTGAGAAAGAGCGGCCGACTGACGCCGCTGAGCGTTACCGCTTCGCCACTGCTGCTGGCAGACGGTACCTGCGCCGGAACTATTGTGCTGCTGCGTGACCTTACCAATATCAGGGAGCTTGAAGAAGCTGTACGGAAAGCAGACCGGCTTTCGGCGCTTGGCACTCTGGCAGCCGGCCTGGCGCATGAGATCAAGAACCCGCTTGGCGGCATCAGGGGGGCGGCGCAACTTCTTGAGATGGAGCTGGCCGAAGATGATGAACTGCGCGAGTGTACTCAGGTAGTTCTCAAAGAGGTCCAACGGGTAAACCGGATTGTGGAGGAGCTGCTGGATCTTGCTTCACCGCGCCGGCTGAAGCTTGTCGGTGTCAATCTGCACAAGATTCTTGCCCATATCGTGTTCCTCCAGCAGCAGGCTACGGAAGGCAAATCGCTGACTTTCCAGCGGCATCTTGATCCGAGCTTGCCGGCAATCCTTGCCGATGAGGGGCGTCTTACCCAGCTTTTTCTCAATCTGGTCAAGAATGCGGTGGAAGCGGTAGGTGAATCAGGGACTATCGAAATTTCAAGCCGGATTGTTTCCGAGTACAGCATGACCCAGAAAGGGGAGCGCCGCTCCCGCATGGTGGCCATAGAGATAAGCGATGACGGCAACGGTATGACGCCGGAGGAGCTGGAGAACCTCTTTACGCCGTTTTACACGACCAAAGAGAGAGGCACAGGTCTCGGACTTGCCATCTGCCAGAAGATCGTTGCCGAACATCGCGGCATGATACGAGTTGATTCGCAGGCGGGGAAGGGGACAACCTTCACCATACTGCTGCCTTGTGTGCAATGAAATGAGAGATGAGAGATGAGAGATTTCATCTGACGTCTTACAAGCGAACTGAGTGAGCGGTCTTTCGTCTCACGAAAATTGAGGTTACCTATGTCAATCAACAGAATACTGGTGGCAGACGATGAAGAGAGCATGCGCTGGGTGCTTTCCAAGGCGCTGCGCAAAAAGGGATTTACGGTTGATCTTGCCAGGGACGGTGATGAAGCGCTGCGCCTGATCCGTTCCGAGAGTTACGACCTTGCCATCCTTGATATAAAGATGCCCGGGATTTCAGGGCTTGACCTTCTTGATAAGGTGCACGAATTCAAGGCTGATCTGCTGGTGATCATCATGACGGCCGAAGCCGGGATGAAAAATGCGGTAGAGGCTATGAAACGGGGCGCCTACGATTATCTGACCAAGCCGTTTGACCTTGATGTAATGGATGCCATCATCGAGAAGGCAAACCGCGCCCGCGAGATGACACTGCAGGTTACAACCCTGAAAGAAGAGCTGAGAGAGCATTATCTTCTTGAAAACGGTATTATCGGCAATTCCACGCCGATGCGTGAAGTCTACAAGACCATCGGCAAGGTGGCTCCCAGCGACATGACGGTTCTGATCCAGGGGGAGTCGGGGACAGGGAAGGAGCTGATTGCCAGGGCCATTCATTATAATTCCCGGCGGTTGGTAAAGCCTTTTATCGCCATGAACTGTGCCGCCATCCCGAAAGAGCTTCTTGAGAGTGAACTGTTCGGCCACGAAAAGGGGTCTTTTACCGGGGCAACCGAACGCAAACCAGGGAAGTTCGAGCAGGCGAATGGCGGGACAATTTTTCTCGATGAAATCGGCGATATGCCTCTGGAACTGCAGGCAAAAATTCTGCGGGTTCTGCAGGAGCGGGAGATAACCCGAACCGGCGGCAGCCAGAACATAACCGTTGATGTCAGAATTGTCGCCGCCACCAATCAGGATCTGCAGCAGCTGGTGCAGCAGCGGCTCTTCAGGGAGGATCTGTACTACCGCCTCAATGTCGTGCCGATAAACCTGCTGCCGCTGCGCGAAAGGCGGGAGGATATCCTCCTGCTGGTCGATCATTTTCTGCAGAAAACCTGCGCCGAACTCGACATCCCGCTGAAAAAGATAGACCAGGCGGCTCTGGACAGGCTTGTTGCCAACAGTTGGCCGGGAAATGTTCGGGAGCTGGAAAATGTTATCAAGAGGGCGGTTATTCTCTCTTCCGATCCGCTGCTGACTCTGGATGATTTCCCGGTGCTGACAACGGCGGGGGGCGCTGCCGGCGGCGGGGATGACCTGTCCCTGGAAGCGCTGGTCGACAGGAAGCTGCGCGCATGTTTTGTGAACGTGGATAAACTGGACGACGGTGATATTTACAATATGGTGATCGAGCAGGTCGAGCGCCCGCTGATCAGCTTTCTGCTCGAAAAGACCCGCTGGAATCAGGTACGTGCCGCCAACATTCTCGGCATAAACCGCAATACTCTCCGCAAAAAGATCACCGATCTCGGCATAGAGATCAGGAAGGAGTGATTGCAGTTATGCTTTGCAGTCACTTCTCCTCTGTCTTGTTGCTAGCAGCCTTCTTTTTATTCTCCCGATCCTCGAGAGAGCATGAATCTGACATTCAGGTCTGAATGCCCATTTTCGGCAGGATGTACCTGTTCAAAAGGTACCAGAATGCCACAACACCGCCCAGCAGCAGTAAATCTTCCATCGGTATCCTCCATTTTTTGTGCAAGTATAAAATACATTCAGAAAATAACATATATAATTCTGGTTACTACAGAAACCGGAGTTTCAGCCGGTCCCGCAAAAAATATGGCATTAACGGCTGAAAGCTTGCTACACTGCAACGTACGCATCACATGATGGAAGGGGGGCGGGCTGTATCCCCTCTAGCGGTGTTACCGCCCTTCAGGGTAGTCCGGAAATACAGCAATGATCTCTGCTTGTTGATGCGCTCATTTTCCAGTAGTTTCTGCCGGAGTCCTGATGCCGATTACAGTTTTTGATGCGCTGCGGGGCAATATCAGCTCTTTTCTGGGAGGCGCCACGGTTGAGCTCTTCCTTGATGAAGGCGGCACCACGTCTGCGGACTCCGGAATCCATGAACGGCTGATTATAGAAGGCAGCCCGTATGTTTTTACGGCCGATCGCCCCTGTCTCCCCTTCACCCAGGCTGAAAAAAAGTTCTGCCGAGAGCTGCTGACGGCTTTTGCCGGCCTTTACAGCGGCTTCAATCTGGAGGGGTACGCAGCCCATTTCCGCACGGCACTGCTTGCTTCCATCATGGACATAACGGTGGCGCGCTCTCTGCGGGGCGACCACAGCAAGGGCTTCTGGCCGATCCAGCAGTTGATCCAGCTGCTCAAGCATCTTTCCTACCAGCGCTACGAAGGGACGCCGGCTACCACCGGCTTTATCGTTCACCGTACCACCCAGCAGAACCTCAAGTCGCTCGCCCGCCAGCGCCAGCATACCCTCTTCCCGCTCCAGCCTCACCAGGCAGTGACCCCGGCATTTTTCGCCAATCCGCTCACCTATCGCTATGTGGATGGTACCAACCTCTTTTTTCTCACCAATATCCAGATGCAGGTCACCGGGGTGGTGCGAATCGGCAGCAGTACGGTGAAAAACGATGTGGAGCGGCTCACCCAGCGGGAACTGTTTTCCGTTGTCAGCCGGGCCGGCAGCGGGGCCTTTGCCATTACCGTCAATGAAGCTTCGGAGATAGAAGTGCTTACCAGCCCGGCCAAGCTGCTGGTACGCCGCAAGGGCGGCTGGGCCATCTTCGATCCGGACATCTTCCGCTCCTTCCTGGCCGACAGCATCGATCCGACTTCGGCCGATGATCTGCTCTGGACGGCCTATGCCCTCTCCAAGAGCCGTCACGGCACGGTCATCCTGATCCATAACCGCGGTCCGAAGCAGCTCGCCAGCCTCAAGAAAGGGTCGGTGGGCGGGGACGACCCGGTCGGCCGCCTGCTGGTAAACGGGATAAAAGGGCAGACGATCACGGCCTTGAAGCAGGCAAGTACCCTGCTGCGCATCCTTTCCGCCGACGGCATCACCGTGATCAGCCGCAGCGGCAAGCTGATCGAGACCGGTTTCATCATCGATACCTCCCATGCCATGGAGGTGGTGACCGGTGGGGGGCGCACTACCGCTGCCAGCGCCGCATCCTTTTTCGGCAAGGTCATCAAGGTCTCCCAGGACGGACCGATCGAACTGTATGACAATGGTCGGCTGATCTACCGGTTCGGGTAGCATCTTTATGTGAATGTTTACATGGAACGGCAAATATGCTAAAAGACGGCAGCATTTTATCAGAACATTTTTATAGGGGGGCAGGGATGTCATCACAAATAAAAAAAGCTGTCAGAAGGATGGTTGTATTGCCACTGCTGTTACTTTCTCTCTCTGGGATGGCACATGCCACTGAAGGTGGCGGAAGCGCATACCATAACGGCGCGGAGGATTTCATGGCCGGTGCCTTGCCGCCACCGGGAAATTATTACATTAATTATTTCAATTATTATACGACGGACAAATTCAAAGATGGCAAAGACAGAACCGTCGATGGCTTTGATGTGGATGTGGCTGCTAATGTCTCCCGCTTTATCCATGTCACTGACAAAAAGTTCCTCGGTGCCAGCTGGGCAATGCATGCTTTTATTCCGCTGGTTTACATGGACGTCAAACTTGACCCGCCAATTGCTCCCTTTAAAATGGAAGACAGCAGGGGGAGTCTGGGAGATATCATCGTCGACCCGTTTATTCTCGGCTGGCACGGCGCCAACTGGCATGCGGTTACCGGAGTCGACATCTATCTGCCGACTGGCAATTATGATAAGCACAGGCAGGCAAATGTTGGCCGTAACTACTGGACGTTCGAGCCGATAGTCGCAGCAACCTTCCTCCCGGGGGCCGGATTCGACATCTCTGCCAAATTGATGTACGACTTCAATACCTCGAACGAAGATCCGGCAAATCCTCAGTATTCTAAATATAGGTCCGGCCAGGAATTCCATGCCGATTTTGCGGTGGGCAAGAAGATGGGCGAATTTACTGGCGGATTTGCCGGGTACGGCTACCAGCAGATAACCAAGGATGAGGGAAATG
>JAGFXN010000072.1 GCA_017861215.1 Deltaproteobacteria bacterium
GTTCTATCGCCTTCCCTACCTGTGTCGGCGACGATTCATCTTTAGCCATCTCAAGCGCTTGCCTGCCGCTGCCGCTCACCTCCAGAACCACCAGCTCCCCTCTGCAAATTGACGGTATCCGGGGAAAATGCTGCGCAGCTTGGCCTCTTCCAGGCGCGAGCGGTACAGCTGTATCGCGACGAAGAGGCTGAGGATGGCCATGTTCTGCAGCGAAAAGCGGATGCCGGCGACAGCAGCGGCAGCAAGCATTTCTCCCGTGTAGATCGGGTGGCGGATCAGCCGGTACGGTCCGCCGGTCACCAGGATGCGCGCCTCCACGGTGATGCTGAAGGCACGGCGCGCCGTCCACATGCCGGCAACGGTAAGGATGGTGGCGGCGGCCATCCCCCAGAGCAGTACGGAGAAGAGGGTGCGGTTGTTTGTGACCAGCGGCGCGGGAGGGGCAAGCAGCAGGGCGAACGGGAGGGCGCTGCCGAGCAGGGGGATGATGATCTCCTGCACCCCGCTGGAGCGCTGCACCGGGTTGGTGCGGCAGAGAAAAGCAATGATAAGGACGGCAAACAGGGCTGTTTCCGCCAGCCAGAGCGCCTTGACGGCGAAGAGATCATATTGGCGGATTCTCTGCCAGAGGAAGACGGCGAGGATGCCTGCCATGGCGATACGGATGAGCCGGTGCAGCAGCCGTTCCGGCAGATAGCGGCTGACCGTGCCGAAAGGGTCGAACTTCATTGCAGCTCAAGTCCTCTGATTTCCAGCTTTCGTATCCGGTCGCGCAGCTCGGCCGCCTTTTCGAAATCAAGCTCCTTGGCGGCAGCCAGCATCTCCTTGCGCAGTTTCGTGACGAGCTTCTGCAGCTCCCTGGGCGGCAGGTACTCCTCCTGCTCCTCTGCCGCCAGCGGCAGGTCGCAGTAATCCTTCTCCTCAATCGATTCGAGGATGGTGCGCAGCGCTTTGCGAACCGTCTGCGGCGTGATGCCATGAGCAGCATTGAACTCTTCCTGGATCCTGCGGCGGCGCATGGTTTCGTCGATGCACCCCTGCATCGACCTGGTGACCGTGTCCGCGTACATGATGACCCGGCCGGCAACGTTTCTGGCCGCCCGGCCGCAGGTCTGGGTGAGAGAGCGCTGCGAGCGGAGGAACCCCTCCTTGTCGGCATCCATGATTGCCACCAGCGACACCTCCGGCAGGTCAAGCCCCTCCCGCAGCAGGTTGATGCCGACCAGCAGGTCGAATTCGCCGCGCCGCAGCCCGCGGATGATCTCCATCCGCTGGATGGTGTCGATGTCCGAATGGAGATAGCGGACCCGCACGCCGATGTCGCGGTAGTATTCGGTCAGCTCTTCAGCCATCCGCTTCGTCAGGGTGGTGGCCAGGATCCGCTCCCCCTTCTCCACCGTCTTGCGTACTTCATGGAGCAGGTCATCAACCTGATTGGTCGCCGGCCGGATTTCGATCAGCGGGTCGAGCAGACCGGTCGGGCGAATGACCTGTTCGACCACCACGCCCCCCGCCTGCTGCAGCTCATAATCCGCCGGAGTGGCTGAGACATGAATTGTCTGGGTCAGTTTCGCTTCAAATTCGCCGAAATTGAGCGGCCGGTTGTCAAGCGCTGCCGGCAGGCGGAAACCGTAGTTGACCAGGGTCTCCTTCCGGCTCCGGTCGCCGCGGTACATGGCGCCGACCTGGGAGTTGGTGATATGTGATTCGTCGATGAAGAGGATAAAATCGTCCGGAAAATAGTCGATCAGGGTGTAGGGCGGCTCCCCCTCCCTTCTGCCGTCAAAGTAGCGGGAGTAGTTCTCGATCCCCTGACAGAAGCCCATCTCCTCCATCATCTCCAGGTCGAACATGGTCCGCTGCTCCAGCCGCTGCGCCTCCACCAGCATGTTTTCGCTGCGGAACCACTGCAGCCTTTCCCGCAGGTCGTTCCTGATCTCTTCTATCGCCCGCTCCAGGGTTTCTTTGGTTGCCACGTAATGCGAGGCCGGATAGATGGCACATTTGGTCAGCCGGTTGAGGACAATGCCGCGCAGCGGGTCGATTTCGCTGATGCTCTCGACCGTATCGCCGAAGAACTCGATCCGCAGCGCTTTTTCATCATCGTGCGCCGGGAAGATTTCGACATTATCCCCCCTGACGCGGAAACTGCCGCGGTGAAAGTCGAGGTCGTTCCGCTGGTACTGAATCTCCACCAGCTTGCGCAGCAGCGTGTCGCGGCCGTACTCTTCCCCTTGCCGGAAAAAGATATGCATCGCCTCATATTCAGCCGGTGAACCGATGCCGTAGATGCAGGAAACCGAGGCGACAATGATGACGTCGCGCCTGGTCAGCAGGCTTCTGGTGGCGGAATGGCGCAGCTTGTCGATCTCGTCGTTGATGGCGGAGTCTTTGTCGATAAAGGTGTCGGTAGTCGGAATGTAGGCTTCCGGCTGGTAGTAGTCATAGTAGGAGACGAAATACTCGACGGCGTTGTCAGGGAAGAGCTCCTTGAATTCGCCGTAGAGCTGTGCCGCCAGGGTCTTGTTGGGAGCAAGGACCAGCGCCGGGCGGCCGGTGGCGGCAATAATGTTTGCCATGGTAAAGGTTTTGCCCGAGCCGGTGACGCCAAGCAGCACCTGATGCCGGTCACCGCGACGCAGCCCGGCGACCAGTTCGGCGATGGCCTGCGGCTGGTCACCGCGGGGGGTATAATCGGCAGTTATCCGGAAGACACTCATACCTGTTTTATATCACGGCAGGTAGTGCCCTGTCATGCGAAGTCAGCTTGATTTTTTCCTGCCGGAGTGTATTATACGTTAAATATCTGTAAAGATTGAGGGGGACTTATGTTCGGATTCGGAATGCCGGAATTGATTGTAATTCTGGTGATAGTACTGGTGGTGTTTGGTGCCGGGAGGCTCCCTGAAATAGGCGGGGCGCTCGGCAAAAGCATCAGGAATTTCAAAAAAGCCTCCGACGGCAAGGACGAGATCGATATCACTCCCGGAAAAAAGGAAGAGGAAAAAAAGAGCTAACCTTGCTTTTCCCTAAGACAGGGATATACTTCTAGAGTCTTCAAGCTGTTACCATTTTCATGGAGGCCGGCAAATTATGATTCTGATTAATATTGCAGCGCTGATCGTTGCCGTTGCCGTTGTCGTGCTGGTGTTTGCCCTGATCCCTCTTATCAGGGAGCTGAAAGCAACTTCCATTGCCTTAAGAGAGGTTGTCCTCAGGATGGACAGTGATATCCAGCCGACCATCAGGGAACTGCACGCTGCTCTGGCTGACCTGAATGTAATAACTTCCGGCGCAGCAGAAAAGGTAGAAGATGTCAAATGTTTCATGTCCGCAGTCGGTGAAACCGGCAAAGGTCTGCGGACGATAAGTTCGGTTGTCAGCGGAGCAGCCACTGCTCTTTCCAATTCCGCATTATGGCTTACCGGCGCAAAGGTCGCCGGCTCATTCATGCTTGAAAAACTTACCAAAAAAAGGGGGTAAACGGTTATGGCTGATAACGATAATGGCGCAGGTGTAGGTGCAGTACTTCTCTCATTCCTTGCCGGAGCAGCAGTAGGCGCCGGGGTTGCTCTGCTGGTCGCGCCGAAAACCGGTGGGGAACTGCGCGGCAAAATAAGAAGCATTACTGATGATGCCATCGACAAGATCAAGGAGTACACCAGCGAGGCACAGGACAAGATCAAGTCGACCATTGAAGACGGCAAAGAGATGATCAATGAAAAGAAAAGCATCTTCACCTCGGCGATTGAAGCCGGCAAAGAGGCAATAGAGCGGGAGAAAGAGCGGCTGAAGAACGCCTGATGATGACAGGCTGCTAAAGCTTTGTTTATTACCTGAAAGGGGTGCAGCGCGTGCACCCCTTTTTTTGGGGACCGTTTTCATGACAGCAGCAAAAATGACTGTCCGCCTGCGGCATTTTTTCTCGACTGCCTTGTGGGAAATCAATACGGCGGAATGCAGCAGGGTCAAACGCTACAGCTTGAAGAGTCTGCAGTTCCTGCTCCTGGTGTTCAGAAACTTCTGGCGAGACCAGTGCCTGCTGCAGGCCTCCGCGCTCGCCTTTACCTCAATCCTGTCGCTCGTCCCCTTCCTAGCCATTCTCTTCGCCATCCTTGCCGGTTTCGGCCTGCAGCATCAACTGGAACCGCTGATCCTGGAACAGCTGTCAGCCGGCTCCCAGGAGGTTGCCGGACGGATCATCAGATACATCGACAACACCAGCATGAAATCCCTCGGCTTCTACGGACTGTTGACTCTGTTCGTCACGGTGTTCATGCTGCTCGACAATGTCGAGAGTTCATTCAATACCATCTGGGGTGTGAAAGAGACCAGGACTCTCCGGAGCAAGCTGGGGGGGTACATCGGCGTAATCCTCAGTACGCCGGTCCTGGTCTTTTCCACTATCAGTGTTACCACCTTTATTGAAAGTCAGGATGCCTTCCAATGGCTGCTGCTTACAGCTCATGGCGGCGAACTGCTCCTCTACCTGCTCCGCTTCTTCCCCTATCTGGTAATCTGGGCGACACTGACCTTCGTCTACCTGATCATCCCCAACACCGTGGTGCGGCTTCGTCCGGCGCTGACCGGCGCCGTTATTGCCGGGATTTTATGGCAGATCGCCCAGTGGGGCTATATCCATTTTCAGATCGGCTTTGCCAGGAAAAACGCCATCTACTGGGCGATGGCTGCTCTGCCGATATTCATGATCTGGATCTATGTCAGCTGGCTGATTCTTCTGTTCGGTGTCGAGATCGTCCATGTCAAGCAGAATATCAAGAACCTCAAGCGGGAGATACGAGCCGGCTCCATCTCTTTCAGGGTGCGGGAGCTTCTCACCCTTGCCATTCTGCAAACCGTTGTCACTGCTGCTGTCAACGGCAAAGGGGGCGTAACCGAAGCGGAACTGGGAGACAATCTTGATCTCCCGGAGAGGCTGCTGGAGGAATTGCTGAGGAATCTGGTCTCGACCGGTTTCCTCAAGACTGTTCCCGGCGAGACCCCTGTGTACACTGCGGCCGGTAACCCACAGGATATTCTGGTCGCCGATGTATTAACCGCATTGCTCGACTCAGCCGGCGGCTGGCAGCCTCTTGCCCTTACCGAAGGGGAATCCTGCCTGGCCGAACTCCTGGCAAAGGGTGACGAGAGCAGGGCGGCAACTCTTGCCGACATTTCCCTGCTGCAGGTTGCCGAGAGTGCCGCTCTTGCAAAAAGGCGCGACGCTCATTGACAAGGCTGGTGCTTTCACCTATGATGCGCCCAATCGTATGCAGGACATCAAACACCTTACAAGAGAGAGAGAAAATCTCTTAAAACGCCTGTTCTCAAAAAACAGCGGTCGGCCAACGAACTTCAGAAAGCGGCTTGCCGAACCCTCCGGGAAAAAGCGCCGTCTCAGGAAAGTTCTACCGCTCATCGCTCTAGTTCTCGCTTTATGGCCGCTGTACAGCCTGCTGGCCCCTGCCATCCCCCCAATACCATCAGTCCGGAAAGCTGACGCCGGATCTGCAGCACAGAAACTGCCCAAGCTCTCCCCGCTCGACAGATTCCAGTCTCTGCAGCTCTCAACCGATCTTCTCTCCGCAGCAAAGGGAGTGGGCACCAGGATTGAATCGCCTCTGCCAGATGGCGGGTCGGTACTGTACAATCTTGACATGGAACTCCAAGACAAGGTTGCACGCTTTTTTGCCGAAAAGCACGTTCCTTACGGGGTTTTCGTGGCACTGGAGCCGAAAACCGGCAGAGTGCTCGGCATGGTAAGTCACTCTTCCGTCGACCCGGACTGGCATAAGCAGGCATATTACCAGATTTATCCGATGGCATCCCTTTTCAAGATCATTACCGCCTCGGCGGCGCTGGAACACAACAGGGTTTCCCCTGATACGGTGATCGCCTTCAACGGCAGATTAACATCAGTCAACCCGCACTACTGGCAGCCTCGCGGACGACGCAGTCCGGAAATGTCCCTGACCGATGCCATGGGAAAATCGGTTAATCCGGTTTTCGGGAGACTGGCGAGCGAATTTGTCGGCAGGGACGATCTCGTGCTGCAAGCGAACCGCTTCGGCTTCAACCAGAACCTGTTTCCCGGCACTGCCATCATGCAGAGTACCGCCTTCTCGCCGCAAAGCGACGCAGAACTGAAACTTATGGGGGCAGGTCTCGGCCGGGAAGTGAAAGTATCGCCGCTGCATGCGGCAAGCATGATGGCGGCCGTTGCCAACCGCGGCGTCATGATGACACCGCTTCTGGCAGAGAAGGTTACCAGCGGTTCGGGTGAAGTGCTGTTCTCGGCGACGCCGCTCGAACTGCGGCGACTGCTGACAGAAGAGACTTCTGCAAAACTGGCAAAAACACTGTCGACAACAGTCAACAAGGGGACTTCAAGACGTGCTTTTCATGACAGGCGAGGCAGGGCACTGCTGTCACGACTGAACATAGCAGCCAAGACAGGCTCCATTGACGGCAAGACTCCGGAGGGGCAGTACAGCTGGTTTGCAGCCTATGCGCCGATGGAGGACCCGCAGATTGCACTGGTGGCGCTGGTGGTGAATCAGGGGCGATGGAATGTGAAGGCGTCACATGTCGGCGAGAAGGCGCTGGAAGCTTTTTTCAGGTAATTTGACCGTCGCTTTTTCGCCCTGGCTGCGTAAGTCTTCGAGGTTGCTTGTGACTCTGCCTGACGGCCGGTCCCCTGCGGGGCGCCTTCGCGGTCCAATTCACAAGGCAGAATTGTGCGGCGTAGCGCTGCTTGTGCCCCAGCGGGTATTTATGCCCTATGGGTACTACGCCTCCGCGCACCCCCTCAACAGCCTTGCCAGAACAAAAAATCGTCGGTCAGTAGCTGTCTGACAGGAAGGCCCCGGTTAACAGCAGGTACGTGATTCTAGAGGTTGTTCGGTTGATAGGCCTTGAGGGCGAGCTTGCCGTCCTGCCACTCTCCATAGGAAAACTGGGTGATCCAGTCGCCAAGCGCCAGCAGACACTTGCCGGCATTTTCCTCCATAAAGGGGTGGTGATAATGGGCTGTCACCACCACATCGTTGCCGGCGGCAAAACGGTCGGCGGCAAAATCTCTGACAAGCTTTTCCGGGTTCCACTTCGCAGCAGCCGCCTTGTGGTTCCCCTTTGAGTGGCTGCCAAGCTTGACCGCTATCCACGCCGGGACAGAGGCCGGGAGGATGCGGGCAAGCAGTCGGGTGAGGGGATTGCGGAACAGCAGCCGTAAAGCCCGATAGCCGTAATCCGTCATATTGATGAGATCGCCGTGGCAGATGAAGAGCTTTTTCCCGTCAAGGGTAAGTACTGTTGACTCGGGAAAGACATCGGCATTGAATGCACTGCGAAAGTATCGCTGCAGGTGGAAGTCGTGATTCCCTTCCAGGAAGATCAGCTTGATGCCACTGCGGGTGACCCTGGCCAGGGCATCGAGCACCGGCCGGTAGTGCGGGAAGGGTTCCGGTGAGTCGCCCAGCCAGAACTCGAAGAAGTCGCCGGCAATCACCAGCATCTCTGTTCTGCCGGGAAGCTCCCCCAGAAACCGGAGCAGCAGCCGGTAGTTAGTGTCTTCGGGCTTGCCAAGATGGGCATCGGCGATAAATATTGCACGCATGCTGATGACTATAGTGCAAAAGCAGGACAAGGTCTAGCAGCTTGTGGGGTACCAATGGGCGTAGCACGTGAAATGGAGATTGTCTGGGAAGAGCTGCTTGATGCTTTTCTCAATCCTGATCCGGA
>JAGFXN010000268.1 GCA_017861215.1 Deltaproteobacteria bacterium
ATCTCGAGGATTGACTGGGTCTCTTCGGTATTGCCAATCCTCATTGAGTTAAAGATGCTCCGCTCGATTGTCTGCAGCAGGAGCTCCGAACTCTCCCGTGCCGAGGTTATCAGCTGGGCGCGTTCCCGTTGCAGATTCAGCAGCGCAAAGACGCTGATACCAAAGGCAAGCAGAGCAACGGAGATGACGATTACCTTCGATGTAAGCGATTTAAAAATCAACTGTTCTCCGGTTGCTGGTCCGCATGGTCATCTGCCAACGGCATATCAGTTGCCTTCCGGCACGGAAAGCTGCTGCAGGGAGGGAGTGGTCGTCCCTGTCGCTGTCCCTGCCCCTGTCCCTGTAGCTGTCGCCGGTTTTTTGAGCACAAACTCCCATTCACTGTATTTCGTTTTCCCTTTGAAGTCCTTAATGACGTCGGGGAAATTGTCCTTTTTGAAAGGCTCATCATCACTGGTGCTGGCAACACCGGTAATGCCGAGTTGCGGGTCTTTGATTATGCGCCACTCCTTACCGGTCAGAGGATCAGGGTAGAGTTGTCGCAGGTGCCGTTCGCCGGCTGCCGAACGCGGGTCTTTCAGGAGGCTTTTCAGGTCAAGGAGGGGCGTGGGCGCGTTGACGTTGCCCTTCTTTGACCAGCGTTCGATCGCATCCCGGTACTGCAGGCCGCGGAAGATCAGCTCCTTCTCCCGCTCCCGCTTCATGATGACCTTTACGCTCTGACCGACCGCCCCGAGCATGATCCCCATCACCACCACCATAAAAAGAGCGGCGATGTAGGTAAAGCCGGCTGCAGATCTGAGCGGCCCCGGCATCATTTTTTCTGAAGCACCTCTTTGGCAGCCTCGACCAGATGTTCCGGCATGAGGCCGAAATATTTCAGCAGTTCCTCCGCCTTGCCGGAAAGGCCGAAGCGGTCCCTGATCCCGACCCTGACAAGCGGCACGGGACACCGTTCCGAAAGCAGCTCGGCAACAGCACCGCCAAGCCCGCCGACAATCGAATGCTCCTCTGCGGTCACAACAGCGCCGGTGTCGCCCGCCGCGGCAATAATCAGTTCTTCATCGAGCGGCTTGACCGTGGCGACATGCAGCACCCGGGCGGATATCCCCTGCTGCTGCAGCAGCTCGGCGGCGGCAAGTGCCTGGGCCGTCATCAGGCCGGTGCCGATGAAAGTCAGGTCGCTGCCGTCACGCATCAGGCAGCCCTTGCCGATGGCGAAGCGGTAGTCGGCAGCGAATATCGTCGGCACCTTGTTTCTGCCGAGACGCACATAGACCGGACCCTTGTAGGCGGCGGCAGCCCGGATGGCAAGTTTTGTCTCAACTCCGTCAGCCGGCACGATAACGGTCATGTTCGGCACCGCCCGCATGATGGCGATATCTTCGATCGACTGGTGCGAACCGCCGTCTTCGCCGACGGTAATGCCGCTGTGCGTAGCAACTATCTTCACATTTGCCTTGGGGTAGGCAACGGACTGGCGTACCTGCTCCCAGGCCCGCCCGACCGCGAAAATCGCAAACGTCGAGGCAAAAGGGATCTTGCCCGCAGCGGCAAGTCCGGCAGCAGTGCCGATCATATTCGCCTCGGCGATCCCCATATTGAAGAAGCGTTCCGGAAATTTCCCGGCAAAGCCGGCGGTCTTGGTGGAACCGGAGAGATCGGCATCGAGCACCACAACATTTTCATTTTCGGCGCCCAGCTCGATCAGCACCTCGCCGTACGCGTCACGCGTTGCAATCATACTGCTCATTGGTCACCTCCGTCACAGCTCTCTCCCAGGCACGCCAGAGCCTTCGGAAGTTCTTCATCAGAAGGGGTTACCCCGTGGTAGGCGGCCTTGTTCTCGAAGATTGAAACCCCTTTCCCCTTGACCGTCCTGGCAACAATGGCTGTCGGCCGCCCCCTGGTAGCAGCCGCTTCTGCCAGAGCGGCAATGATGGCGGGGATATCGTGACCGTCAATCTCAATCACATGGCAGCCGAAGGCACTGAATTTCGCGGCGATCGGCTCAACGTTCATCACCTTGGCGACCTCGCCGTCAATCTGCAGCCCGTTGGCATCGATCAGGATACAGAGATTATCGAGCCGGTAGTGGGCAGCGGCCATGGCAGCCTCCCATATCTGCCCTTCCTGCAGCTCTCCGTCCCCGAGGATCGCATAGACCCGGCTGTCGCTTTTGTCAAGCCTCAGTGCCAGCGCCATGCCGTTCGCCATGGAAAGCCCCTGGCCGAGCGAGCCTGTGCATACTTCTACCCCCGGCGTCCCCTTGCTGTCCGGATGCCCCTGCAGATGGCTGCCGAGCCGGCGCAGCATCTGCAAATCTTCCTTCGGGAAGTAGCCTGAATCGGCCAGGGCGACATACTGCGCCGGTGCGGCATGCCCCTTGGAGAGGATCAGCCTGTCTCTCCCCGGCCAATGCGGGTCTTCCGGCTTGTGGCGCATCTTGTGGTAGTAGAGCACCGTAACCAGATCGATTACGGAGAGGGAGCCGCCGGTATGCCCGGACTTCGAGCGGTGCAGCATCCTGACAATATCAACACGAAGGCGTCTGGCCTTCTCCTGCAGTGTCGCAACAGTATCTTTCACGAATCAGTTCCTTTCAAAGTTTAATGCCTGTCATCACCATTCAGGAGAAAATCAAAAATAAGGTCGTCAAGACTCTCTTTTTTCGGCGGAGCGTGCTGCGGTGAGGGTGGCGCGGGGATACTCGCTGCCTGCTGCGCCGGCG
>JAGFXN010000269.1 GCA_017861215.1 Deltaproteobacteria bacterium
CGATTCTACCGCCCTGGTGAGACGAAGGATCATTTCATTGCTCATGGAGTTGATCATTGCCAGTGCAGCGGACAAATCGCGCGTCCTTTGCTCTACAGTCTCTTCCAGCGTTTTGCCGTAATGATGTTCCACCCATATCAGCCGCTGGATTTTCCCATGGATGCTGTCTGTGGAAAGAAGGCCAAAAAGACCTCCGCCGGGAGTTGACGCGGTACTTTCTCCGTTTTCCCAGCCGAGAAGTGACGTAACGGCCGAGTACTCGCTATCAAGCTCTCTGGCTGCAGAATCAAGGTTGTATAGATAGCTGATGAAGAAGACGAGGCTGAATGAAACAAGGAAAAGTGAAGGACTCAACCAGAAATCGAAAACGGAGATAAGGATATAGGTGCCGAATGCTGTCATTACCAGAGCGAAGGTCAGCAAAAGAGTCGCCTTCTTTTCGTTCAGCCGCATGAAGGCGACACACAAGGCAAAAGACGCCAGCAGAGCGACCATCTGACGTTTCCAGTCGGCAAACTCCTTGATGGAGTTGCCTTCGAGCAGGTTGTTCAGTACATTGGCAAGGACTTCAACCCCGAACATCATATTCCGGTTCTGGCTGAACGGCGTTGCGATCTCATCGACAATCCCCGGAGCTGTCAAGCCGACAAGTACGGCTTTACCGCTGAAAAACTGCTCCGGGTAGCTGCCGTCAAGAACGTCCACCAGTGAAAGCTGTGTGAAACTACCCGGGGGGCCGTAAAAATTAATTTTGCGCAGATCGAGTTGCAACAGTCTCCTGTCATGCTGCTGCTTGATTGTGCCGCCGGCTGCTGCCTGCCGCTCCAGAGCAGTGCCGGTAACTGTTTCGTACATAACAGAGGGTAGTGAAGAGACGGGGGCATTCTGAGAAGAAAGGGTATGAAACATGCTTCTGGTGACATTGTCGATGCCGTGCTCGATATGGATATGTCCGGTTTTAAAGGGTGCAAATGCCGGTAAAGTCTTGACGGGTTGCAGGTCGTCGTCGAAGTAGACCGGCAGAATCACTTTGCCATGTTTTTGTATGGCCGCAGCCAACAGCCGGTCGTCGGCGGTTGGTTCCGTCATTAACAGGTCAAAACCGACAACTTTTGCCTGGTGCAGCCTGTCGAGCAAACGGGCATAGTTTCTTCTTTGCAGCGGCCATCTGCCGAGTCTGGTGAGAGTCCTGTTGTCGACGGCAACCAGTACAATCTTCCCGGAGACGGTTCTGCTGCCCCGTATCCGCAAAGAAGTGTCGTAGATATAGGTGTCGATACCTCCAAGGAAGCCGACATGCTCGATCAACATCACAAGCGTGACGGCAGCGAGGACAATCAGGAAACAAGAGAGTTTTCTTTTGGAAGCGATGGTCATATATGGCTATCTACAGCATCTTTTAAGAAAAGCTTTCTCAGAGAGCGAGCAGTAACAGCACTGCAAAAACACCGATGAACTCCAGCGGGAACCTTGTCTTGCTGACGATGCTTTGCGGCTCAGAGAAGTCACCGGCATAGTTTTCCCTGTCAATGCCGCGGATGCGCACGTAAAATATGCTGGCTCCGGGAGGGGGCTCCACGGTTATTTCCAGCTGCTCCAGCTTTGTATCCGTGGTGATATCCTTGAATTCCTCATCCCGGGCAACCTGCACATGATAGGTAATGCCGTCACCGAGACTTCCCCAGCTGATATGGCCGTCTTTCCCTTCGATGGCGAGTTTTTCAATCTGCGGCGCAGCAGGGGGGGCGACCAGGCTGAAACGCTGTGGAGCAGACCATTCACCGGCAAAGCCATCCTCGGCAGTTGCTCGCAGCCTGCAGTGGTAAGCGCCGAAAGGCAGGCTGCCGGTTGTATAACCGGTCTCCCTGATGGCGGCGGCGTCAACCACGAGCCGGCGAAATTCACTGTCTGCCGCGATCTGCAGATGATAGCCGCTGGCGTTCTGTTCTTTCTGCCAGGTAAATGCCACTTCTTTGCTGCGTAACGAGGCGTCTTTGGCAGGTGCGCTGATGACAGGCTGTGGCGGCTGCAGCGTCAACCGGAGCGCTGCCGGTGTCGACTGGCTTCCTTCAAGACCAATGGCATCTATGCTGTAGCTGCTTAAGTAGTAGCTGCCTTCAGCTAGATCGCCGACTTCGAGTAGTTCATCAGGTTTGATGATCATTCCCCGGATAATATCATTTGCTGCCGGATCCCTTGTCAGAACGACGCTATAGGCCGCCGCTCCTTCTACCTTACTGAACCGGACGGTAAGCGGCAGTTTCCGGTAGAGCGGCTCCATGCCGATCGCTTCCGGCGGCGGGAGGAGTCTGCTTGGTTGCAGCGGCGGGGCGTTCATCCTCACCAGAGTTCCTTCGTTGCGGTTCAAGGTAACCTTTTGCCCCATCGCCGCAGTGTCGACAATGCCTTCCAGCACCTCTGCCCTGGTTGCCAGACGGTCATCCACAGAAACCCTGTACTCCGTTCCCCTGGCGGCAGCCCGGGAGGAAGGCGTCTGGATCTCGTAGCGGTTCTCACGACCGGTTGCCGCTTTGATATTTGAAATGACCTTGCCTGCTTGCAGATAAATTCTGCGCAGTACATGGGTCCGGCTCATCTTCGAGGTGCTTACTTTCAGGGAGCTGTCAGCGCGCATCAATAAAACCGTACCGTCGGCAAAAGAAAGTTCGACCGCGCTGTCGTGACCTGTTTTGATGTCGCTTCCCACCGCCACTGCATCGTGC
>JAGFXN010000073.1 GCA_017861215.1 Deltaproteobacteria bacterium
ATGGATGCCAGAGAAATAAACAATGCGATAGCCGCTCACGGGGTATGGAAAGTGCGTCTGCACGAGGCGATATCAACCGGCAAAAGTGATTACCAGCCGGGCATAGTTGCCCTCGACACTGCCTGTGAGTTCGGGAAATGGTTCTATGCCATACCTGCTGCGGACCGACCGGCAGAGTTCTGGCCAAAGATTCAGCAGCTCCATGCCAGGTTTCATGAGGAGGCGGGCAGCATACTGAAACTAGCCTTGAACGGGAAAGCTGCTGAAGCACTCTCCCTGATGACCGATTTAAAGGGCGTCTTCGTCTCAACCTCTACCGCATTGACCACGACACTGTACGAATGGAAACAGGTCTCCTCATAACAGCTCCTTGCCTCCGGCGTGCAGCAGCACTGTCAGTACGGTAGTGAATTCACAATGAGCATTCGTTATTGACAAAGGCGGCCGCTGGGCCGCCTTTTCCTGTTTTCTGCCGTAAAAACATGATGGTATCTTTTCAGCTGTGGCGTGCTACTCCCCCCGCTCCTCAATCCGCGGGAAAAGCGCTTCGGCCTTGGTAATCGAGGTGCCGGCGGCGAGCCTGCCCCACTGCAGGGAATCTGCCTCCGGCGGGAACGCAGCGCCGAGATAGCCGAGACCTTTTTCCGCCGTGGACGGCATGAACGCTGCCAGCAGGCAGTAGACCAGCCGCTGCGATTCGGCGAGGCAGTACATGACCGTGCCGAGCCGCTCTTTTTGTGCCGGGTCTTTGGCCAGCGTCCAGGGGGCGGTTTCGTCGATATACTTGTTGCCGGCGGAAATTACCTCCCAGATGCTCTGCAAAGCCTTGCTGAAGGCCAGTTCGCCCATCTGGGCAGCCACTGACCCGACCATGGCGGTGCTCTTCTCCAGATAGGCCGTGTCCAGCGGTGTCAGCGGTCCGCACGCCGGCAGCTGCCCGCCGAAATATTTGTCGATCATGGCGGTGGAGCGGTTGAGCAGGTTGCCGAGGTCGTTTGCCAGGTCGGAGTTGATCCTGTTGATCATGGCCGCTTGGGAGAAGTCGCCGTCAAGGCCGAAGGGAACCTCGCGCAGCAGGAAGTACCGGACAGCGTCGACGCCGTACCTGTCGATGAGCATGTTCGGCTCGACTACGTTCTGCAGGCTCTTGCTCATCTTCTGTCCTTCGACGGTCCACCAGCCGTGGGCAAAGACCTTTTTGGGGAGCGGCAGGCCGGCAGCCATGAGGAAGGTAGGCCAGTAGACGGCGTGGAAGCGGAGAATATCCTTGCCGATGAGATGCACGTCAACCGGCCAGAACGTACCGAAGTTACCGCTTCTGTCCGGGTAGCCGAGGGCGGTGATGTAGTTGGAGAGGGCATCAAACCAGACGTAGATGATATGTTTTTCATTGCCCGGCACCGGAATCCCCCAGTTGAAGGTGGTGCGGGAGACGGAGAGGTCGCGCAGCCCCTCTTTGACAAAGGCGACGATTTCGTTGCGCTTGCTCTTCGGCTGGATGAAGTCGGGGTTGGCGTCGATGTGCGCCAGCAGACGCTCCTGGAAGGCGCTCATCCGGAAGAAGTAGGACTCCTCCTTCAGCTTGTCCACCAGGCGGTTGCAGTCGGGGCAGTTGCCGTCGATCAGCTGGGTCTCGGTCCAGAAGGTTTCGCACGGGGTACAGTACCAGTCCTCGTACTCGCCGAGGTAGATGTCACCCTGCGCCATCAGCTGGCTGAAGATGTCCGCCACGCCGCGTTTGTGCCGCTCCTGGGTGGTGCGGATGAAGTCGCTGTAATTGATACCCAGTTTTTCCCAGAGAGCCTGAAAGCGCTTCATCACCCGGTCAGCCAGTTCCAGCGGCGTCTCGCCGGCGGCGTAGGCCGCCTTTTCCACTTTCTGGCCGTGCTCATCGGTGCCGGTAAGAAAGAACACCTCATCGCCCATGATCCTCCGGTACCGTGCCAGGACATCCGCGGCCAGAGTGGTATAGGCATGGCCGATATGGGGGACGTCGTTGACATAATAGATCGGGGTGGTGATATAGAAGCTGCGGCTCATGGCGTCTCCTTTGGTGAGTCCGGTTTTTTCTTCCCATGGCTCCGATGGCGGTTGCGGTTGCGGCGGCGGCCGGTCGTACCGCTTTTATCAGTTTTGTCGGCTTCGCTGCTGCGCGGCTTTGTCTCCGCCGGCTTTTCTGCTGGCGCCGCTTTTTCAGGCGCTGGCGGCGGTGCTGTCTCTTTCGGCGGGGTTGCCTGACCGGCGGCGCCGTCATCGAGCAGATCCTCGGCAGTGAGCTGCAGCATTCTTGAATCGACGGTGCGCAGGGTAAAGCTTCTGGCAAGGGTGTTGACCTTGACGACCTCTCCTTCGCCGGCGCCGCACTTCAGATGCTTGCCGCATTTTGGCAGCCCCTTGCGCAGTTCACAGTAGGTATCGAATTCATAGCCGAGGCAGCAGAGCAGCCGGCCGCACTGTCCGGAAATCTTGATCGGGTTGAGCGCCAGGTTCTGCTCTTTCGCCATCTTGACGGAGACCGGTGCGAAGTCGCGCAGGAACGACGAGCAGCAGAGTTCACGGCCGCAGATGCCGAGTCCGCCGACGATTTTTGCTTCATCACGCACGCCGATCTGCTTCATTTCGATGCGGGTGTGGAACTGCTGGGCCAGATCCTTGACCAGGTCGCGGAAGTCGATTCTGCCGTCGGCGGTAAAGTAGAAGATTGCCTTGCTGCCGTCAAAGACGTATTCGACCTTGACCAGCTTCATGTCGAGATTGCGCTCGGCGATTTTGGCCTGACAGAAAACGTGGGTCTCCTTTTCCCGGCCCCTGTTCCGTTCTGCAGCTTCAAGGTCGGCTGGTGTCGCCTTGCGCAGGATGGTTTTCATCGAATCGGCAACAAGTTCATCCGGAACCTGCGTCGGCGGGGTTGCCACAATGGCCATGCTCCTGCCGCGGTCAGTTTCGACTATGACCCGGTCGCCCGGCTTTAGTTCAAACCCGGCGGCGTTGAAGTCATATAGCTTTTCGGCAGTGTGGAACTGCACTTTTACGATGTTGGCCAATTTTCCTCCAATATTGTCAGACTGCGAGCTTCATGCCGAGAACATCCATTGCCAGGCGGACGTTGGCGTTGCGCTGGATGGCCTGTCTGGTTTTCAGCAGGTTCTCGATGCCTTCCATGATCGCTGCGCTGCTCCGTCGCGCCGCTTCTCCGGCAAGAAGATCAGGCACGTCACGGTTGACTGCTGCTTCTGCACCGCTGTGAAAATGAAGCATATCTCTCCAGAAACCGAGGAGCAGTTCCAGTGTTTGCAGCGCCTTTTCCCGCTCCTTGTCAAACAGTTCGCCGAAAGCAAAGATGGATGACATGTCCTGCCGGGATATCCGGCAGGCCCGCTCGATCATCTCCCGGCGGTCAGTGCCGCTACTGTCACTGCAGAAATCGATTGCCCTGGCAACACTGCCGTCGGCAAGGGCGGCAGCAACCCGCGCGTTATCGGCATCCACCCCTCTGGCGAGCAGCAGGGCTTCGATGTCGTCAGCAGGGACGCCGGCAAAGGCGAGCTGTTGACAGCGGGAGCGGATGGTCGGCAGCACGTTTTCCACCGCCGCGGTCAGCAGAATCATGATGGCATTGCCGGGCGGTTCTTCAAGAGTTTTCAGCAAAGCATTGCCTGACGACTGGTTCAGCCGTTCCGCCCCGTCAATGATGCAGGCTTTGCGGACAGCTTCGTAGGGGCGGTAGCTCAGCTCTTTCTGCAGCGCCCGTACCTGGTCAATCTTGATGAACTGTCCGTCAGGGAGAACGGTATGGATGTCGGGGTGGTTCCCGGAAGCGATCTTTCTGCAGGAGGAGCAGCTGCCGCAGCCCCTGCCTTCGGCACAGAAGAGGTGCTGGATGAAAGCAAGGGCTGTTTTCTGCTTGCCGACCCCCTCCGGACCGGAAAAGAGATAGGCGTGCGCAACCCTGGCGGAGCCGAGAATCCGTTCGATGACCGCTATGTTTTTTTTATGGCCGGCAATTTCTGCAAATGACATCAGCACGCGATCCTGTCGGCAACGGCACGGTAAATCGACTCTGCCGTATGGTTGATGCCGCTGCTGCCGTCAATGAGGACAAATCTGCCCGGCTCTGCTGCTGCCAGGGAGAGATAGCCGGCACGGACCCGGTCATGAAAATCACGGGACTCCCTTTCAAAACGCTCCTCAAGCGGCTTGCCGCTGCCGGAGGCGCAGGTCGCCTCGATTCTGGCAATGGCCCTGCCAAGACCGGTTTCCACCGGACAGTCGAGCAGTAAGGTGATGTCCGGACGGCAGCTGCCGGCAGCCAGCAAGTTCAGCTGGTTAATGACGGAAAGGTCGAGGTTTCTGCCGAACCCCTGATAGGCAACGGTCGCATCGGTAAAACGGTCGCAGAGGACAATGCTGCCCCGTGCCAGCGCCGGCACGATCACTTCGCTGATGTGCTGGGCGCGGGCCGCCGCATAGAGGAGGAGTTCGGCCAGCGGCGTCATGCTGCTGTTTCCGGCGTCAAGAAGGATGGCGCGGATTTTGTCGGCTATCGGGCAGCCGCCCGGTTCACGGGTAAGCGTCACCTGTCTGCCGGCACGCTGGAGAGTCTCTGCCAGCAGGCGGATCTGCGTCGTCTTGCCGCACCCTTCGATGCCTTCAAATGTTATGAAACAGCCCATTGCCCTGTCCTCCACCAAATCTGCGAAAGTATATGAGAGGGGGAGGAATTAATCAAGCAAAATGCCTGAAATAACGCCATTGCTATTGATAATGGCAATGCTGTCCGGTATAGTAACAAGTCATGCTAAAAGACCATGAAAACAGATATGCCCCCCTGGAGAAGGCCGTCGGTTACCGTTTCCGTAATCAGGCTCTGCTGCAGGAGGCGCTGACGCATCCATCCCGCGCCAATGAGGCCCCCGAAAGGCTTGCCGACAACCAGAGGCTGGAATTCTTCGGTGATGCAATCCTCGATTTTCTGGTCAGTCACCTCCTGTATCTCCGTTTTCCCGGCGCCAGAGAGGGTGAGCTTACCCGGATGCGTGCCGCTCTGGTTGATGAAGCAAACCTGGCGAGGGTTGCTGCGGCGCTGGAGCTTGGCGCCTGGCTTTCCCTGGGGAGAGGCGAAGAAAAGAGCGGCGGCCGGGAAAAGCGGTCGATACTGGCCGACGCCTGCGAGGCGCTGCTTGCGGCGGTCTATCTTGATGGCGGTATCGCGGCGGCCCGGAAGGTAGTGATGAGACTTTTTGCGGATTCCGCCGCTGCTGCTCTGGCGGGCAGTGTTGCCAGGGATTACAAGACGGAGTTGCAGGAGCTTGCCCAGGCGAGTTATGCGACTGCTCCCGCATATGAGCTGATTGCTACTGACGGGCCCGCCCATGACAGGAGTTACTGTGTCAGGGTGCTGCTGAACGGTGCTCCCGCCGGTGAAGGGAGCGGCAGCAGCAAGAAAGAGGCGCAGCAGGCAGCAGCCAGGCAGGCGCTTGCCATGCTGGGGCGATGAAACGGGTTATCGTCCCGTTTTTCATTGCGCACCAGGGGTGTCCGCACCAGTGCGTTTTCTGCGATCAGCGGGCCATCACCGGCAGAGACGGGGAGCTGCCGCAACCGGCTGAACTGCTCCGGACGATCGAGGCTTGGCGCAGTTCTTCCGGCGGCGGAGCGGTAGAAGTCGCTTTCTACGGTGGCACTTTCACCGCTCTTTCCCGCAGGCAGCAGGAGACCCTGCTGCAGCCGCTGCAGCCGCTGCTTGCCTCCGGCAGAGTCTCCGCGGTCCGGCTTTCTACCAGGCCTGATGCTGTTGACGCGGCAAACGCCGATTTTTTGCGTGCTGCCGGCGTTTCGCTGGTGGAACTCGGTGTGCAGTCGATGGATGATGCTGTCCTGGCCGCTGCCGGCCGCGGGCATACTGCTGCCGCCACTATTGCGGCATTTGCCACCCTCCGCGCGGCAGGGCTGCAGGTCGGCGCGCAGCTGATGCCCGGACTTCCCGGCGAGAGCATTGCTGGCGCAATAGGCTCTTTCCGCAGGGTGGTGGCGCTCAAGCCGAATCTGCTGAGGATTTATCCGGCAGTGGTGCTCAAGGGGACAGCGCTGGCAACGCTGTATCAGCAGGGGAGTTACCAGCCGCTGTCACTTGACACTGCTGTCAATCTTTGCAAGATCATGCTGCATGACGCCGCCCGCGCAGCGGTTCCGGTCATCCGGGCCGGCCTGCAGCCCACCGAAGATCTTGCCGCGGGTAGTGCGGTTCTTGCCGGGCCTTGCCACCCGGCGTTCCGGCAGCTGGCCGAGGGAGAGCGTTGGTACGATCTGCTGCAGATTCTGGCCGTCCGCTTCGACAGCGGCGCCCGGCTGGTGCTGCAGGTGCCGCCGGCAAGGATTGCCGATGTTGTCGGCCAGAAGCGGCGCAACATCATCCGGCTGGATACATTTTCAGGAAGAACGGTTGCCGTCGTGACTGCCGACCATTCCCTGCCAGCCGGTGCAATCCGCATCAGCGACAGCAGCCGCAGCATTTCCGGGGATATCCTCCGGGATTTAACCTACAGAGAGGATTTTTAAGGTGACCTTTTGACAGAACAGCAGTTTCACTCAGGCTTCGTTGCCATCGCCGGCCGGCCGAATGTCGGCAAATCGACCCTTCTCAATGCCATTCTGGGCGAGAAGATCGTCATCACCTCGGACAAGCCGCAGACCACCCGCAACAGGATCCAGGGGATTCACAACCTGCCCGGCGGCCAGATTATCTTCATCGATACGCCGGGGGTGCACCGCGCCAAGTCGCGGCTGAACCGTTCTCTGGTCGATACCGCCAAGGAGGCGATCAAAGGGGTGGATGTCATTCTTTTCCTGGTGGAGGCGACTTCATCGCCTGCTGCCGAAAGCGAGATGATGACAGAGCTGCTGAGCGGCGTGACCGTGCCGGTCTTCCTGCTGATCAACAAGGTTGATCTGGTGGAAAAGAGCCGCCTGCTGCAGCTGATGGAGCGGTACAGCACGCTCTACCCCTTCCGCGAGATCGTGCCGGTATCAGCGCTGAGCGGCGATGGCGTGGAGCGTCTGGTCAATCTGGTCTGCAGCTTTCTCCCCGCAGGCCCGGCATACTTCCCGGATGATATTCTCACCGATCTGCCGGAACGGTTTGTGGTTGCCGAAATGATCCGGGAGAAGGTCTTCAGGCTGACCAGGGACGAGATTCCCTATTCCGTAGCCGTTCAGGTCGAGAGCTTTACCGAGCGGCCGGATGGCGGGGTCATCGCGATAGCGGCAGTGATCTTTGTCGAGCGTGATTCCCAGAAAGGGATCATTATCGGCCAGCGTGGGGCGATGCTGAAGCGGATCGGTACTGCCGCCAGACTGGAGATAGAGCGTTTTCTGGCGCAGAAGGTCTTCCTCGAACTGTTCGTCAAGGTGTCTCGCGACTGGAGCGACAACCCGCAGAAGCTGAAGGAGTTCGGATACTGATGAGACCAATCGTTGCCATAGTAGGTCGGCCCAATGTAGGCAAGTCAACACTTTTTAACCGGCTCATCGGCGCGCGCAAAGCGATCGTCGATGATATGCCGGGTGTTACCCGTGACCGGAATTACGGCAATGTCGACAAGTACGATGTACCGTTCACCCTGATAGATACCGGAGGTTTTGAGCCGGTCAGCCAGGAATTGCTGCTGCAGCGGTTTTGAGCCGGTCAGCCAGGAATTGCTGCTGCAGCAGATGCGGACGCAGTCGCAGCTTGCCATGGAAGAGGCGGATGTCATCATCTTCCTGATGGACGGCCGTTCCGGGTTGACGGTTGCCGACCGCGAAGTGGCGGCTATGCTGCGGAAGGTTAAAAAGCCGGTCTTTTATGTAATCAACAAGGTTGACGGCGACAAGGTGGAAGCACTGGCAACAGAATTTTACGAGCTGGGGATCGATACCTACTATCCAGTTTCCGCAGCGCATAATCATGGGGTCGGCGACCTGATGGATGCTGTGACCCGCGCTTTCCCGAAGAACATGGTGGCAGAAGAAGAGGACGAGCTGACAAAAATTGCCGTTGTCGGCCGTCCCAATGTCGGCAAGTCTTCGCTGGTCAACCGGCTGCTCGGGTTTGAACGCTCGGTTGCCAATCCCGTTGCCGGAACCACCCGCGATTCGGTTGATACGCTCTTTACCTGCAACAAAAAGCGCTATCTCCTCATCGACACCGCCGGTATCCGGAGAAAAGGGAAAGTCTCCCTGAAAATAGAGACCTACAGCGTGGTTGATGCCCTGCGCAGTATCGAGCGGGCCGATGTTGTCCTGATAGTCATCAATGCCGAAGAGGGGGTGACAGAGCAGGACACGAAGATCGCCGGCTATGCTTATGAGGCCGGACGTTCCTGCCTTTTTGTCGTTAATAAATGGGATACCGTCACCAAGGACAACGCCTCCATGGGCAAGTTCGTGGAGAAGATACGGATGGACTTCAAATACCTGGCGTTTGCGCCGATTGTCTTTGTCTCGGCGAAGAGTGGCCAGCGAACCGGAAAAATAATGGCTGAGATCGACGCCCTGATGGAGCAGTATACCAAGAGGGTTTCCACCGCTGACCTCAACAACGTCTTCAAGGAGGCGGTAGAGTCTCACCATGCGCCGCTTGCCACCGGCAGGAGAGTGAAGTTCTATTATGCAACCCAGGTGGCGATAAAGCCGCCGTCTTTTGTGGTTTTTACCAATCAGCCGGAAGGGATCCACTTTTCCTACGAGCGCTACCTGACCAACAAGTTCCGTGAGGCTTTCGGCTTTAGCGGAACGCCGCTGAAACTGATGTTCCGCGGCCGGGAAAAAATGAAAAAATGATGCGATCTTAACCCTTAAGCCTTTACGGAACAGCTTCTCTCGGGTATTATGAGCGCGCTTGGTACAGATGTCCGGATTTATTGGGAGAATTGATGAGCCTTGTTGGTAATCTTGCAGATCTTGGGCTTGGCGAAATTCTGCAGATAGTCAGCCTGAGCAGGAAGTCAGGGGTTCTGACCCTGCAGAGCAGGAACCGGCAGGGTGTAGTGGTCTTCCGCTTCGGCCAGGTAATCAGGGCAACCGCGAACACCATCAAATATTTTCTCGGTGAAGAACTGCTGAAGCGCAAAATTGTTGATCAGGAGTGCCTCATCAAGGCTCTGCAGGTGCAGCAGTCCGGCGCCTACCGGGAGAGGCTCGGGACGATCCTGATTAACCGGTTCAATATCCCGGCAGGGAAAATCGAGGAGGTAGTCAGGGAGCAGATTGAAAGGGTCGTCTACTCGTTTTTTTCCTGGGATGAGGGACGCTTTGAGTTTGAGCTGCGGGACGAAGTCGAGACAATCGATGATTTCAGGGTTGACCCTCTCCAGTTCATGCTTGAACAGGGGCTCAGTCCGCAGTTCCTGGCAATGGAAGGCTCGCGCATCATCGATGAGAAGCGGCACCGGGGGGATGTTCTTGAAGAAGAGGCGCCCCCGCTTCCACCGGGCTCCTGGCCTGCTGTTTCTGAAACGGCAGATGACAACCTGCAGCAGCAGGAGCAGGCCGCTGCCTCTCCCGTCGTATCCGGCCGGGAAGTTGTCATCGTCGAGGATGACCAGTTTCTCCGTGACCTGCTGAACGAGGCTTTTTCCCGATCGGGGGATGCCGTGTTTACTTTTGCGCGCAGCGAAGATGCACTGATAACCATCGACACGCTGTATCGCGCCGGGAACCGCCCTTCGCTGCTGCTCGATCTTATCATGCCGCGGATGGACGGCTCCGGAGTTCTGGGAGGGCTTGAACTCCTGGAACTGGTACACGGCAATTTCCCCGAACTGCCGGTTCTGGTAATCTCTGACTACCGTAACAGTGATGCCGAGCGGAGAATCAGGGAGGCCGGGGCTGACTTTCTTCTGAAACCGCGGAAAAACGATTTCGCCGAGGCAAGGCTTGCGGAGCAGTTTGCTGCCAGGATTATCGCCGCGCTTGACAGGGTTACTGCCGGCATCAGGCTCGAAAATCCGGCCGATGATGTCAATCTTGGCGATGAACTGCGACTTGAGCTTGGCGATATCGGCGACCAGCCTTTTTCCACGGTTGTGCCGAGTACAGGTATTTCTCTGCTGCGCGGGATGCTTGAAGAGCTGCATGATCCGGCGCTTGGCGGCGGTGTCATCCTGCTCCTGCTCCGCTTTGCCTCGGAATTCATGGGGAGAGCCGTCATCTTTCTGGTAAAGGAGCGGTATATTGTCGGTATCGGCCAGTTCGGTATCAATTCACAGGGGAAATCTGCCGACAAGCTGATACGGAGCCTGAAGATCCCGCTTGACGAGGAGTCTCTCTTTACGCCGGTTCTTGCCGGGCACCTCCCGATGAAAGTTGCCCCGGCAAAAAATCCATGGAATGACTATCTGTTTCAGAAGATCGGCGGCGAACCGGCAGAGATTTTTCTTGGTCCATTGATAAGTGAAGGTGATATTGTGGCAATACTGTACGGGGACAATCTGCCTGACAGAAAACCGATCGGCGATACCGACTCTTTGGAGATTTTTCTTTCCCAGGCTGGCGTGGCCATGGAAAAAGGGCTGTTGACACAGAGATTGAAAATCAGGAACCAGGAGGGAGCATGAAGCGGATACTTGTTACTGAAGACTCTGCGACAATGCGGTCACTGCTCATAGCTACCATTGAGGCTTGCGGTGATTATGAAGTTGTGGAAGCGTCGAGCGGTTTCGAGGCATTGCGGCTTCTCCCCAGGGAACATATAGACCTGATCATTACCGACATAAACATGCCGGACATAAACGGTCTTGAGCTGATCAGGTATGTCCGCAATA
>JAGFXN010000270.1 GCA_017861215.1 Deltaproteobacteria bacterium
TCCAACTACGGGCCGACCAATCCCGTTTACCTGAAGACGGTTGGCGACCGGGTAAAAACGCTGCGTGATACCGGTATAGCCGGAACGATTCCGACCGAACTGGTCCAGGCTTCGGCCAGCGGGCTCGACCCGCATATCTCGCCCGAGTCGGCCAGTATTCAGGTGGCGCGGGTCGCCAAGGTGCGCGGCGTATCTGAAGATTTGCTGATAAAGGCCGTAGTACAAGCAACTGCAGGACGTCAGTTGGGCTTTTTGGGAGAGCCGCGGGTTAATGTGCTTGAACTGAATCTGTTACTGGACTCAATGAAATAATATAAATACAGCCATCATGAAATCTACGCCTGAATGTGATATGAAAGAATGAACAGAAAGAATAAAACAGATTCAAGATCAAGCCTGCAGGAGAAAATTTTATGCGACTATTTCTAGCTATGACAATGATCCTGTTCGTCACCTCGGTTGCTTGGGCAACATCTTACCCTCTACCGGTTCCCCCGGCAGTGCATGAAGAATTTACCTCTGTGGAGGCGATCAGGTTCCGTGATGCTAAAGGAACAAGTGCCCCCCTATCTGTTCCGAAGTCATGGAAACTCATCAGCGTTTCCACGGGTGAAAAAGCAAATTCCAGCAATTTGTGGTTTCAGGACGCTGATGGTTCTATTTACCTGCTGCAAGGGCTCACGTCGCAAAACAAATTTTTTCTCAACGAAAATGCATATAAAATTCCAGCCAAATGAACATAGTTTGGTGCGCTGATGACCACTAACAGTAACGACATACGCCCCTCCCCGGAGGCGATGCTGAAGCTGGCCCGGGCCGAAGAGGTGACGGCCGAGCTGGGCAGGCTGAAGATCTTTCTCGGCTATGCAGCCGGCGTCGGCAAGACCTATGCCATGCTGGAGGCGGCCCGGCAGCGCAGGTATGACGGTCGCGACGTTGTCGCCGGCTACGTCGAATCCCATGGCCGCGCCGAGACCGATGCCCTGCTGGAGGGACTGGAGGTGCTGCCGCGCCGGCAAGTCACCTACATGGGGGTGTCGCTGCCGGAGATGGACCTCGACGCCATCCTGACCCGTCGGCCGCAGATTGTCCTGGTGGACGAACTGGCCCACAGCAACGCTCCGGGGTCGCGCCACGAAAAGCGCTGGCAGGATGTGGAAGAGCTCCTGGCCGCCGGCATCGACGTCTACACCACCGTCAATATCCAGCATTTCGAGAGCCTCAACGACGTGGTCTCCCAGATTACCGGCATCACCGTGCGCGAGACCGTGCCGGATCGCCTGCTTGACCTGGCTTTCGAGATCAAGCTGATCGATCTCCCCCCGGAAGACCTGCTGCAGCGGCTGCAGGAGGGGAAAGTCTACATCGCCGATCAGGCCGCCAAGGCGATCGAGAAGTTTTTCCGTCCCGGCAACCTGATGGCCTTGCGGGAACTCTCCCTGCGCCGCACCGCCGCCCGGGTCGATGAGCAGATGCGGGCCTACATGGAGACCCAGTCGATCGTCGGGCCATGGCCGACGGCAGAACGGCTGCTGGTCTGCGTCAGCGGCAGCCCCTCCAGCGAAAAGCTGATCCGTGCCACCTGCCGGCTGGCCGAGGAGTTGAAAGCTCAGTGGTTCACCGTCTACATCGAAACCCCCGAAGGTGGTCGCCATGCCCGGGAGAACCGGGAACGAATCTGGCACAACCTGCGCCTGGCCGAAGGTCTGGGAGCCCAGGTGGCGAGCGTCACTGCCAGCGACATAACTGACGCTGTCATGGAATATGTCGGCAGGCATAATATAACTAAAATCGTCATGGGCAAACCGAACAAGCCACGCTGGCGGGAAATTCTGCAGCCGCCGATCGTTGACCGTGTCATCCGCCGGAGCGGTGCCGTCGATGTAGTCATCGTCAGTTTCGAACCGGAGAGGTCAGCTGAATCAATCCCAGCAAAGCAACATCGCCACTCTTTAAAAGTGAGCGGCTATGCTGCAAGCCTGTTGCTTGTTGCCGGCGCAACGCTGCTGTGCGCGCTGCTGCGCCCCTTTTTCGCGCCGACCAACATGATCATGTTCTACCTGCTGGCCGTAGTGATCGCCTCGGTAAAACTCGGCCGCAAACCTGCCATAGCCACTGCCTTTTTCGGCGTGCTCGCCTTCGACTTCTTTTTTGTCCCGCCACAACTGACGCTGGCTGTGGCCGATACCCAGTACCTGATGACTTTCATCGGCCTTTTCGTGGTCGGCATCGTGATCAGCACCCAGGTGGCGCGTGCCAGGGAACGGGCTGAAATTATGCGGACCCGCGAAGTCCAGACTGCCAGCCTCTACTACCTGAGCCGTGACCTGGCTGCTTCGGCGGATATCACCGCCGTGCTGAAAGCGGTGGTAAGGAACGTGGAAGAGGCGCTCAAGGCCCGGGTAGTGATTCTCCTGCCGGAAGGAGAACGGCTCGACATTCTTGCTGCCAGTGAAGGGCTGGTGCTTGATATCAAGGAGCAGGCCGTGGCCGACTGGGCCTTCCGCAATAACCACCAGGCAGGACGCGCTACTGACACCCTCGTGTCAGCGGAGCTGCTTTATCTGCCCTTGCAGACCACGGTCAGCGTGCTGGGAGTAATGGGGGTAAGGCTGGAGAGCGAGCCTGCCTATCACTCACCGGACAACCGCCGACTGCTTGACGCCTTTGCCACCCAGGCAGCCATGGCGATGGAGCGGATCCGCTTC
>JAGFXN010000271.1 GCA_017861215.1 Deltaproteobacteria bacterium
TGCCGAGGGTTGCGGCAAAGATGCCGACAATGATTGCCAGTGGCACAATGTAGACAACGTTGTAGAAAGCCAGGTAGAGATAGTACTGGAGGGTCGAAAACCGCTGCAGGGTGAGCATCCTCGTGAAGACCATGGGGAAACCGGCGGTGCAAAGCAGTTCGTAGCTGTTGGCGGCCACAGCCAGAACCGCCGTGCCGGTCATCATGGCGGTGAGCGAATCAGCTTTGAGGAGTTTTCTCATGCGGGCAAAGAGCTTCGGCTTCTGTTCTTCAGGTATTACCAGGGAGAGCCCCTGCTCGAAAAAGAAAAAATCCTTGATATTGAGCGTCGCCACGATCAAGGCGATGATTCCCGCCGCCACGGTTACGGCCGAGATGGTGCCGGTGAGCAGGAACAGGTTCAGCCAGGCAGCCATGAAGACGAAGTAGATAAGCCCCGAAAAAAAGACGAATACCCCGCCGATCAGCAGCATGCGGAAGCGCGAATGGGCATGGATGAGCAGGCTCAGCAGAAAGAACAGCACAAAGAAGGCACAGGGGTTGAAGCTGTCCAGCGCGGCGATGATGAGGGTGAAGACCGGCAGTGACATGCTGGCGGTATCGACCCTGCCGATGAAGGGAACGGTCATGAAGCCGGTGTCGACCGTCGGCGTCTTTCTGTCCCCCTGGCGGGCGGCGACCCCGTCCAGTGAGGACTTGACGAACTGCTCCAGTTCAGCGGCGGTTTCTGCAGAGAAACCGCTGAACATTCGCTCGCCGACAAAAAAAACAGGCACGCCGGTCGCCTCCATGTTGCGGGCTTTTGCCATTGCCATGAGCCGGGGGATGTTTTCCCGATGCGCCAGCACTTCCCACGACTCGACGCGCAATAACGGGTATTGCCGTTCAAGATCTTTGATAAAGGGTCTGGCGCGTTCACAGTGAGAGCAGCCCTCTCCCCAGAAGAAATACAGCGTCACGCCCGGTGGAGTAGCGCTCTGTTCAGCAGCAGCCGCTGCACCGCTCAGGAGAACCAGGCAGATGAGCACTGTCGTAAACGCCCTGCAGATACCATGTTTCATCCGGATCCCCCGTTGAAACGGCCAAGGATACCATTAGGATATCATAAACTTCAGCCGTTTCCAGAGCCGCCCTGGCTTCTGTCTGCCAGGACCCGGCAGCTGCCGCCGGCGACTTCCCGCTCTGGCGCTCCGCAGTTTCGGAGGTATACTGGAACAACCGGCAGATGAACGCCGCTACAACAGGCCGCTGGAGAAAATATAGCAGTAACCTTGTCGGGGGACACCATGAACGAAGCGCCCGTAGTAGAGGTTTTTTTCGATTATATCTGACCGTGGTGCTACCTCGGTACCGTGCGTACCGATCGCTTGCAGCAGGAATATGGCGTCGAACTGCGCTGGAGCGTCTTTCCGCTCCACCCCGAAACACCGCCGGAGGGGCTGGAACTTGCCGAACTCTTTGCCGGGCGGGAGGTGATGATCCGTGACATGCAGGCACGACTGCTGCAGATCGCCGCCGCTGAGGGGCTGCCGCTGGTTGAACGGACCCGCACCTGCAACAGCAGGCTCGCCCAGGAGTTGGGGAAATGGGCCGAATCCCGTGGCCGGGGTGACGAGTTCCGCCGCGGCGTCTACCGGGCCTATTTCGTCGAGGGGAGCAACATCGCCCGGGTTGAGGAGCTGCTGCGGATTGCCGGCGACGTCGGACTGCCAGGCGATGAAGCACGGGCGGTGCTCGCGGCACGGAGCTTTGCCCCGGCGGTGGCTGCCGACTGGCAGCGGGCCGCGGAGTTGCGGGTAACCGCCGTCCCGACCCACCTCTGCGGCAGGAAGAGATTGGCCGGGTTTACCTCCTATGATGCTTTCGTGCGTCTGATCGGGGAGAGCCGGTAAACTCCGGCGGACAAAGCAAACCCGGCACGTCCCTGTTTAACTACCTCCCAGACCACTACAAAGTTCCTCAACCTGCTGCAGCAAAGCCTGTATCTCCGGCTGCTGCACGATGTCGCACTGTTCCGCCAGAATCGCCGCCAGAATCTCGTCGGTCGTCAGCGGGTTGGCCAACACGACGCGCAGCACGGTGAGTTCCATATCATGGCGGGCCATGCGCAGCCGGGTCCGGGAGACAAAGGTTTTCCCTGCTTCCCGCTGATGCTTCTGCAGCAGCTGGCAGACCTGGTCGAGGAGCGCATTGATGCCGGCGCGCTGCTCAAGCGGCGCTACGGCCAGGGCCTGCTGTACTTTGCGCGGACAGTAGCGGTAGGTGAGGATATTCAGCTCCGGTTCGCTGGTCAGTTCGAAATCGGCATGCTGGCGGATCATGGTCGCAAAGGTTTGCGCCCGCTCTATCCCCATATCGATGAGCAGCTCGTACCCCTTGCGGCCGATGATGGAAAACCCGGCATGAACCAGCATCGCCATCCCCGGCCGTGACCCTTCAAGGGTATGGCTGCCGAGATCCTTGGACCCATGACGCAGGATATAGTTGGCGTGATGTTCGATGGCCGACAGGGCGGTGGGGTCCTTGAAGACCACCATCCCCGCCCCCATCGGCACATAGAGCTGCTTGTGCGCATCGATGGTCACCGAGTCGGCCCGTTCGATGCCGCTGAGCAGGGGGCGGTGCCGGTCGGAAAAGAGGGTCGGCCCGCCCCAGGCGGCGTCGACATGGAAATGGCAGCCGAGCTCCCGGGCGA
>JAGFXN010000074.1 GCA_017861215.1 Deltaproteobacteria bacterium
TGTGCCCTGACTTTATTACATTTTACAGCTGTAGGTATTTCCAAATCCGGCCTCATTATAACGCTCATTGTGTTTTTGCCTAACGGGGCTTCGGCTGACCAGCCAGTTGTAGGGGCGGTCGTGCCGAGTGTTGGCAGTTCGTTTAATGTATGGGCTTGTGCAGGAAAAGGTGCAGCTTTGGCACTCCCCGGTTTCCTTCGACCTACTCGCTTTCCTGATCAAAATTAGTTTCGACCGCAGAAACCTTCTGCCATGTCACTGGTGGACAATTATCCGGTTGAAATCCATCCAGGAGCGGCACTCATCGACGCCTTGACGACGATTATCAGTGAGCATCGTTTCCACTCTGGCAATCAGTTCCTTGTTCCTCTCGATGTCCCGAGGTTTGTCGAGCGGCGTAGACTTCATCATTTGCAGCATGCTTTCATTCATCTCCCGGCAGCGAGATTCGTTGCTCTCCCGGCATTTGCCCTCGTTCAGATTGCGACAGGGCTCCTGCTCCGCGTTAGCGACTGATGCAAAAACAAGCAAGGTAAGAACAAAAGCGAGTTTGATCGTCTGCAAATAGTCCCCCGGTAACAATGGAATTATGAAATGTTGACCCTGCTTCATCAAGCCAGTGTAGTTCCCATTGTGCGCACTACCCAATAAACTGAATGCTCTTTCCTTGTCAGCCACCGGTGGGTGTCAGGACTGGTGGAGGGAAATCTCCGTTTTTCCCTTGAAGGTACTAATCATGAATGTCCCTGTACTTTGCTGCGTCGCAGCAGCGGTCCCACCGGTCTGGCGAGGAGGTCATGGCCGGCGCGCATCAGCCGCCTTCGGGTTGAAGGCCTGGGCGCCTCGCAGAGAATGAGCTCAGGCCGGATTCTAACGGGTTTTTCTTTCCAGCTGAATATCAAGGTTTTTCAACCGTTCGATAGCCTGCTGCAGTTCCTTGTTGTCCTTTGACAGGGAACTGTTGAGGCTTTTAAGATTACGATTCTGTTTTTTAATATCGGCGATACTGGTGAGGAAGTCGTGTAGAGGTTTGGCCTGCTGCGTCCAGGGGCTGTCCCGGTACTCGCGCCGCAACCGTTCAAGAAGATTGATGGACGACATTGCCCCTTCTCTTTCGTCATGAATCTTGAGCAGGCTCAGGCGGAACAACGCTTCATCGGTTACCCCCCGGATCCCCGGTTCAGCGACAAGAGCCTCCAGGATGGCTGTGGCGGAAGCCGTTCTGCCCAGTTCCAGTTCACTCAGAGCAGTCGACAGTTTCATGCTGGCGGCATTACGGGTCACAAAGGTTGTCTGCATCTCCTTGAAGGCAGTACACCCGGACAGGCTGAGCAGCAGTAGTGCAAGGAAAATCAGCCGCTTCACCGGTTTTTCCTGCGATGATTGAACATATAGCTGCTGCCGGGGTGACTCTTGACGTGGTCCTTGAGGTCCGCAGCGGCTTTGGCTATTGCCATTGCCGAACTGAATTCTTCCTTGCCGCAGATGACAACAGCGATGGAGATGGTCATGATCGGGAAAACTCTGGCTACACCATAACGGTCGATTCCTTCGATGGCGCCGCATGCCAGATCTTCCGCTGAATAGTGGTTGACGATTTCCGCTTCAAAGTCGGCAATGATTTCCCTGCAGAGCTTCTCTGCCGGTTCGCAATCGGCGATAATGACGAAGTCGTCCCCGCCTACATGGCCGACAAAGGCATCATTCGGTGCAATTTTCCTGGCAGCCTGGTGGATGAGTTCTGCCGTAATCTTGATTACTTCACTGGCTTTTACATAACCGTACGTATCGTTATATGCCTTGAAGTTATCCAGGTCTGCATAAAAGAAGGCAAACGGCTTTCCTTCAGTCAGGCGCCTGCTTAATACCCGCTCTATGGCGATATTGCCAGGCAGGCGGGTTAACGGGCTGGCATCGAGGCTCATCTGCTCCAGAACCTTGAGCCGCTCAGCCATCCGGCTGAAGTCCCCGGCCAGTTCGCCAACCTCGTCACCGGCAGGAATCTGCGGGTCATAGTCAAAGTCTCCCTCGGCAATCCGGTGCGTGGCTTGTTTCAGTTTAGTTACGGCGGCAGATATGTTGAAGATGGAAAAGGCAGCCACTGCAATTGCCAGGATAAAGCCGGTCAGTGAGAGGATAAGTGACCATCTGACCGTGGAGTTTTCTTTCTCGTCAGCCGAATCTATCTTGGCGTTCAGCAACTGCTGTTCACGCTTATAGAGCTGATCAAGGAAGGTCACTATTTTTGTTGAGGAATCCTGCAAGGGGGCAATCTCTACCGTATTGCCTGTAAAAAGTGCTGCTGATTTATGCTGGAAATCAGCATACAGTTTTTGCAGCGCCTGCTTGTCCATGAGGTGTCGGGATTTGTCAAAACTGCTGAGAAGGCTGTTGAATTCGATTTCACGGCGCTGGAACAGTGCTACGAACTCTGGACCCTTGAGGATGGAATATTTCCCTGCGTAGCGCTCCTGTGCCACAATAGAATCGCGCAGTTTGTTGATCGAGTCGATGAAAACCAGATCTTTGTTGGCGATTTCCCGTGCGGTTTTATTGAGGGAGAACAGTCCGAGAATGGCAAACACAAGAGCGGCCATGGTGAAGAGTGTCATGGCCGCATAACTGGCGATCAGTTTCTGGACAAGGCTGAATTTTTTTCGTGCCGGTCTGGTTGACATGATTTCCCCAGGTAATTCTAGGGCAGCAGGAGTGAGAAGTCAACCAGACGGAGGTGCAGCGGCAGGCAGGAGACGGGATGCAATCCTTAAAAGGGTCAAGGGGACACATCACCTTGTTGATTTGTCGATCAAGTGTGCCCAGCCAGTCAGCTGGTAGCGCTGGTTGCACGTCACATCTGTAACATATGGTATTCCTTGGGGAGAACCCCACTTCTCCCTCCGACGAACCCCAAGGCATAGAAAGAACCCCCGTCTTTTCAGACTCACCTGCGAAGGTGTGTATTGGCAGAATCAGAAGCGCAAGGAGTGTTACGGAGAAAATAATTCGCCCTTCATTCTTTCCGTTCAACGGGTCGGGAGGGCACCTGGCGGGTTTTTGGCCAGGTGCATCATCCGGTTTTACAATTATTGTTTCTGTCAGCATATCCAGGAAAACAGCGGCACATACCTGCTCGATGCACAAGGTAATTGCCTTTTCCAGGGTATCGTCTTTTCATGACGGACCTTTGTCTGTTTTCTTGCGCTTTGGCTGTTTGCTTCCCGCCGGCAGTTTTCCCCTGGAGACCGGCTGGCTCTCTGTCAGCACCGAGCCCTTGTCAGAAGCACTGCTGCTAAATGCCAGCGGGAATGACACGGCACCAAGGCCCAGCCGTTGGGTATTCGTCCGCGCTGCATCAGGCGTCTCAGGTTCCGGACGCCAGACGCTTAACTGCAGGTAAGCGTCCTTCCTGTTTTTCGCCGAGCCGACTATGCCGATGACATCCTCGGTTGTCACCGTTGTCCCGACAACGATGTTCTTGGCAACCTTTTCAAGATGACGGTACGTGCCGATTGTTGAATCTTCATGCAGGATGTCGATCTTGGAATCCGAACTGATATGAATAACGGTACCTTTCCGTGCCGCAAGGACAGGTGTCCCCTTTGGCAGAGAGAACGTCACGGCATAACGATTGTACGGCGTGTCGGTCCCATCGCTCACTCGGGCATAGGCCCGTACCTTCTCGCCGAACGGGAACCGGTAATGCTCAGGGCAGTTGTGGCGTGCGGTATAGTCCCCAATATTCCATAGGTAGCTGTACTTAAAATTAAAGGCTGCGTCCTTCAACTTCGCTGAAACATGCACCAGGGTACGGGTGGTGTTTGCTGGCACGACAGCAATATAGGGCAGCGTTTTGTCCGCTGCTGAGTTGTGAGAAGAAGTCGGGTCGATATCAATGACAACAGTAACTGGAGCATTGCCGTTATTGAATGCGGTTATATCCTTTGCTGAACGAACCATGTCCAGCAACTGGCGCGAGATGGATGTGGACGAGTTCTCCCTCACCGTGAAGTCATAATCCTTGATTGCCTTGCCAGGGAGCCTGCCCGGCCCCTTGCTGCTGTCAGCAAGCGGATCGGCAATGGTTGAGGCTATTGCCGGGGCAGGATGCACATCAGGAGCATGCTGTTGGTCAGTCTCCGGCGTTGCCGGTTTGACAGGCGCCGGCGGTTCATCAAATTTTCCAACACCCATGCGAACTGCAAAATAATCGCCGGTATCCGGTTCCCCTTTACCTTTGGTGTATTCCCATGGCCAGATACCTTTCTGTTCCGGCGGGCTCGTACATCCCGACATGATGCATACCGCAACAAGCAGAAGCAACAGGCTGTATTTCCTAGTAGTATCCATCATTCCCTTCAAATCCCCTTGAACAGACATTAGTGCAGGTTGTGGAACGGCGGTGAGGTGCAGCGGCTTCACCGTTGTCGCCGATGGTTGGCGTTTTACCTGTTCATTCCCAAAGTCACCAAATCTGCTTAAACTTCCATAAAGTCGTTCTTCTTGCCAATTAAATAATAGCATGCTATTGTACAATATCTTGTCATTATGGAGGTTGATATGCAGGCTATCACATACAGCGAAGCACGCCATGATCTTAAAAATGTAATGGACAATGCTTGCAGCAACCACGAACCGATCCTGATCACGCGTCGAAAGGGTGAGAGCGTGGTACTCGTAAGTCTGGAAGACTATGAGTCCATTATGGAGAGCGAATATTTGCTTTCCAGTCCTGCTAATGCTTCTCGACTACTGCAATCGCTTCAAGAGGCACGTTCCGGCAAGCGAACCCCTATGGATGCTCTTGGGTTATGAACGTTACTTTCACACCGACTGCTCTCGACGACCTGCGTTATTGGCTCAAGACGGATAAACGCCAGGCCGAACGGGTCTTGGCTCTTCTTGAAGAAATCCTGCGCACCCCTTTTGAGGGCACAGGAAAACCGGAGCCGCTCCGGTTTCAGCTTGCCGGTTGCTGGTCGCGCCGGATTGACCGGGAACATCGGCTTGTTTACCAAGTGGAAGAAGCAGAGATTGTAGTAATTGCCTGTCGCTATCATTACTGATTCCGCCCTCTTCCAATCGCAAAACTTCCATGCCCTTAATTAATTCAGCCAACGTGAGAGAGCGCAGCGGCGGAGCGAAGCGGAGACTGTCTGCCGTGCTTTGTTAGGCCTCCAGTCTGCTTACGATGCTTGCAGCAGTTTCAACCTGTCCTTTTCGAATCAGCGTAAAGAAACCTCTCTCGACATCGACTCCCCTTATGCAATTTGAATTCACCAGGGGACGACTGCACAGCTGCTCCTGGCCTCGTGAAGAAGGATGTCTGGAGGGGTGCTATCTTGCCGTGGGGCGGGAAACCATATCCTGATTCAGGAGGCACTGCTCCTCGTTCCCTGGGTGCCCTGTTTCGGAGGGAATGACGGGTTTGCCATAGTAGTAGCCTTGGGCCCAGTTGACGCCGATATCCTTGAGAATCGTCTCGGTTTCGGCATTTTCAACGAACTCGGCCACGGTGGTTATCCCCAGCTGGTCGGCGGTGTCCTGAATCCCCTGAATGATGGCCCGCACCTTCTTCTCGGCGATGCGCCTGGTGAGGAACCCGTCTATCTTGATGAAACTGATGGGAAGATCTACCAGGTACTGATATGAGGAGTAGCCGCTGCCGAAATCATCCAGGGCAAGGCGGAAGCCGAAATCCATGAAGGGGCGCAGCAGATCACGGGCCGCCGAAATATCCGTCAGAAGCTCGTGTTCCGTAATTTCGATGACAATGGGCTTCACTTCGCCGATGAGGTCGGCGCAGGTTTGGCAATTGAGATACGCCGCTTCGAGCATCTTGTCGATGAGATCCCGGTGCCGCAGCAGATCCGTCGAAACGTTGACAAAGTGGATAAGACGGTTGCTGCCGGTCCGCAATCCGGTAACGCAGTGAGAAAAGACCTGCATGATCATGGCAAGGTCCACCTGATGCATCAGCTGCAGCTGGCTTGCCGCCGGCACGAACCGTCCGGCGGCCATGATTTCGCCACCAGGTGTCAGCAGCCGGGCAAGGGCCTCTTCAGCGATGACGGTTCCGCTACGCAGATCCATTATAGGCTGATAGGCGGCAACGATGCGGTTTTCCCGCAAAGCTACGTCCAGCATATTGCCGATGTTGAAGATGTCATGCCGCACATCGGCGGCGCTGACAGTCCGGTCCCGCCCATCCATCTTGGCGTCGTTCAGGGCCGTATCGGCAATGGAGAGCAGCTTGTCCAGACTGTCGGCATCCTCCGGAAAGCTTGCCACACCAAAGCTGGCGGTGACCGTGATGGCTCCCGAAACGGTCGCAACCGGATTCGTTTTCATGTTGAGACGCATCCTCTCCGCCAGCAGCAGCGCATCCTTGCGGGGAGTTTCCGTGACCACGCAGATGAACTCCTCGCCACCCCAGCGCCCCAGGCAATCCTCCTGCCGCACCTGTTTGTTCGTCAGCTCTGCAACCTTCTGCAGAACGATGTCCCCCTCCTGGTGGCCAAGGCGGTCGTTGATGAGCTTAAAGCGGTCAAGGTCGAAGAGGACGACGGAAAATTTCTTGCCCCAGCGTCGACAGCGGGCGATTTCCTTTTCCAGAAACTCCTGGACACCCCGGCGATTCATGATACCCGTCAGCTGGTCATGGGTCGCCAGGTGGTTCAGTTCCTGCAGCGTAAGGATTCGGTCGAGGGTGACATTGGCCAGATGGATGAATGCCTTGAAAAGTGACGTGCCCACTTGCTCGAAATAACCCTGCATATCGGCGGTTATCGTGACGATGGCGCAGGGGAATACTCCCTTATGTCCCACCGGCATTGAGATGGCAGAGCAGAACCCTTCCCGGCACAGCCCTCCCGAAGGATCCTGATGGTCGACGGACACCGCTTCCCATCGATGGAACGCATCTTCAACGGATGGAAGAGTCCTGGCCGATATACCCAGCTGTTCAAATGAGCCAACACCGGTCCCCGCCAGATAGTTCGGCAGCCGGCTGCCCGCAGGGTGGTCGCAGAAACGCGTCCAGACCAGGCGAATATGGGGACTTGCTTCAGCCAGCACATCACAGACCGTGCGCAGAACAGTTTCGGGATCGGTCAGGGACGCCATGGCAGCCGTGGCATTGAGCATGGCCTGGCCGAGAATGTTTCGTTCGACCATGAGATCAAAGGATACTGGGGTGACATTCATACAGACTGACTCCGGAATGGAAAAAAAGATCGGCTCTTCAAACTTTCATTAGTATTAATTTTACTCAAGAATACCGCACAAGTAAACCATTATATCGGTTCTGACTGCTCAACAGTGTCCGTGAGAAATCCCCGGAACAGCCGTCTTTAAGCATTACTGCCCAAGTCAATGAGAAAACCGGCAGCCGAGATGCACATTCAGTTTTGCTTAACAAGTCTGCCAGGACCGATACGCAGCCTCTGATTGCCACATAATGATACAGGCATTAATTGCCTTGAAAACAGTTGAGTTCCTGCGGCCGGTTCTGCGGAATGTCTACAGTGGTTACGCTACGTACCAAACTCGTCACCGCTCACACTTTTCGCTGCTCCTTTGCCACCAGTCTGTTGCGGGCCAATTACGACAGC
>JAGFXN010000272.1 GCA_017861215.1 Deltaproteobacteria bacterium
CTGGTACGGATTTTTCTTCGGCCCGCTATACACATTCGAATACGCCGGGACATACACGGTCTGCCCCTTTGACAGTCGAATTTCGCCGGTAGTGGACCACGCCCGGTCTGTGGTGAGCACCGCTGAACCAATGAGCAGCATGGCATAAATGCATATCTGATGACGCAGTTTCATGGCAGACTCCTTTTTCCATATCCCGGCCAGGTTGCAATTCTGGCATAACATATAATACTGTACCATGACAATAGCCATTGGGGAGAAACGGCATGGAATATAATTTCCTGAAAGATATTGCGCTCCTTTTCGGTCTGGCGCTGATAACGGTCGTCCTGTTCCGCAAACTGTATTTCCCGTCCATCGTCGGCTTTCTGGTTACCGGAATCCTGGCAGGTCCCCATGCCTTTGCCGTCATCAGGAACACCCATGATGTCGAGAAGATGGCCGAGATCGGCGTGGTTTTGCTGCTGTTCACCATCGGCATCGAACTTTCCCTCAAGGAGCTGATGCGGATCAAACACCTGCTGCTCTGGGGGGGCGGTCTGCAGGTAGGGGTAACCATTCTGGCGGTTATGGCGGTCGGCACGACTGTCGGCTATGCCGCACGCCAGTCGGTTTTTCTCGGCTGCCTGGCGGCGCTTTCCAGCACGGCTATCGTCATCAAGCTGTTCATCGATGCCGGTGAGGCAGACTCGCCTCATGGCCGCCTCGCCATGGGCATCCTCATCTTTCAGGATCTCTGCATCGTGCCGATGGTGCTGGTCACTCCGCTGCTGGCGGGTGGCGGTGAAAGTCTCCAGGGGACGCTGCTGATTGTTGCCAAGGCCGCCGCCGTGGTACTGGCAGCTCATTTTGGGGCGCGTTTCCTGGTCCCCTGGATATTCGCGCAGGTTGTTAAAACCCGCAGCCGCGAACTCTTTATCCTCACCATTATCTTCATCGGCCTCGGCACGGCCTGGCTCACCTCGCTGGCCGGGCTTTCGCTGGCTTTGGGGGCATTTATTGCCGGCCTGGCTATCTCCGAATCCGAGTACAGCCATCAAGCCCTGAGCGACATCATCCCTTTCCGGGAAGCGTTCCTGAGCCTCTTCTTCATCTCGGTGGGAATGCTGCTTGATCCCGAAATTCTGCTGCAATATCCACTGCTCATTGCTTCGCTGGTCATCACCATTCTCGTCATCAAATCGCTGGTAACCACCGGAGCGGCGCTGGCCTTGGGCGTCCCGCTGCGGATTGCCATCATCACCGCCCTGTCGCTGGCCCAGATCGGTGAATTCTCCTTTGTCCTCTCCCAGGCCGGCGTCAAAGCCGGCCTTCTTACCCCGGAACTGTACCAGATATTTCTGGCAGCCTCCATTGCCACCATGGGTCTTACCCCGGCCTGCATCAGGTTCGCCGGACCGCTGGCGGATTATCTGGTCGGCGTCCTGCCCCACACCTGGTCACGCGGCAGAGGGGTGCTCGCCAGACATGAAAAACCGATTGTCTTGAGTGACCACATGATCATCGTCGGCTACGGCGTCAACGGCAAGAATCTGGCACGTGTGCTCTCTAAATTGAAAATAGCCTTTGTCGTTATCGAGACCAATCCCTTTACCGTGCGCAAGGAAGCGAAGAAAGGGCACCACATACTTTTCGGTGATGCCGCCAAGCATGAAGTCCTGCAGCAGGCCAGGATTGAACAGGCACGGGGGATGGTAGTCGCCATTTCCGATGCCGCGGCCAGCAGAAGGGTAGCAGCTCTTGCCCGGCAGCTGAACCCTGCCATCCACATTATTGTCAGGACCCGCTACCTGCTGGAAGTTGAGCCGCTCTACAAGCTGGGAGCCAACGAAGTCGTCCCGGAGGAATTCGAAACCTCGGTGGAGATCCTGTCACGGGTGCTGCGCAATTACCTCGTCCCCCAGGACGATATCGAACATTGCATTGCCGAGGTGCGGAGCGACGGCTATGAAATGCTGCGCACCATGAGCCGGCGGCACAGCCATGCAGTGGGGATCAGCGGCTATCTTTCCGGCGCGGAACTCGCTACCTTTCGCGTCCAGAAAGGGGCGGTGCTGGAGGGACGGAGTCTGAGCGACGGCACCATCAGGAGCCGCTCCGGAGCAACCGTCATGGTCATCAAGCGGGGCGAGGAGATTGTTCCCAACCCCGATCCGGTCTGGGAACTGCAGCGCGACGATATTCTGCTGCTCCTGGGATCATCGGAGCAGCTGGCTGCGGCCGGGAAGCTTTTTGGTGCATAAAAGGGAGGCTATTTCGATTCATTCCCTGTCAGTTTATTCGGCATAAAATTCTCTTTGCTGACCACGCTTCTACCCAGTTCCCGTTCGGTTTCCTTACGCGCCGTGCCGGCAACGCTGCCACCACGCTTAGCTACCTTTTTGTTCTTTTCGAAGGTATCAGGTTTCTCTGTCTGCGATATTTCCGTTGTCACTTTCTCGCCGAGCATCGTGAAGATCAACTCCAGATCGGTCATATGATCGCGCAGGTTGTCATTTTTCCTGACTAGACTCTTTAGCTCTTTATGCTCTGAAGGCGTTACGCCGAACGTCGCCTTGGCGATTTCAGCGGTCAGAATGCTAAAGTCCCGTTCCGTGCTGATACCTCGCTCCTGCCATTCGTCGGTCAGGTTCTGGCGGATGGCGATGCCCCGCAAACGCTTGTCGATCCAGTCTTTCGG
>JAGFXN010000075.1 GCA_017861215.1 Deltaproteobacteria bacterium
CGAAGCACGCCTGATAGTAGTGAGTCTCCTATTTCATCGAGGCGCGGTCAGAGTTGACCGCGCCTTTTTTGTTCCGCCACAGGTAGCATGCTTTTCGCCCGGGAGCCTGCCGGACCTGGAAGCCGTACCGATGGGCTGGTACGTTTCGCACCGATGTCGAGTACGATTAATTGTCCGTTCGCCGGTCAATGTTCGGCAGAATGTCCCGAAGTGCCTTTTTGCGGGCAGTTTCCTGCCGAAGCCGACGGCTCCTAGTTTCTTGCCACGCCACAGATATTGTGTTACAAGGGAAAATAGCCGCAAACAATTTCCTTCACCCCTCTGGAAAAGGAGAATCAGCACTTATGAAGAAGCTTATTACAGCCTTTGCAATCTCCACATTGACTGTACTGACTGTTCCGGCCTTTGCCACGGATATTCCCAAACCGGAATCAATCGCCGAGAAGATGTCGTTCAAGCTGGTGCGCGGTGTTACCAATGTGGTAACGGCGATTGCGGAAATACCGAAGCAGACCATGCTTACCGCTCAGAACCATGGCACTATCGGTTATGTTGTCGGTCCGATAAAAGGGGTGGGAATGACACTCTATCGCGGCTTCATCGGCTTGACGGAAACCGTTTTCTTTCTGGTGCCACAACCGGGCTATTACGATCCAATGATAGATCCTGAATTCGTATGGCATGGCTGGGAAAATCCCAAAACCGAGCTTGCAGCGCAATCCGGAGAGCAGTCGATTGAGCAGGGCAATGAATGGAAGTCAGGAGAGAAATAATGCTCGCAAAGCTTTGCCTTGTCACTCTCCTGGCCGCTTTATGGCTCGCCAGCCCTTTTGCAGCTGAAGCCACAAGCTACAAGAATGTTGACACGGCCTCACCGCAGGATATTGTTGACGGCATGGCCAACAAGGGGGTCAGGGGCGTGGCCAACATTCTTACCGGATGGATAGAGTTGCCCAAGCAGATTTATATTACCGGCGAAAAGGATGGCTGGTTGAAGGGGTCGGTAATCGGTCCGCTGAAAGGAATCGGCATGACGGTGGTCAGGACGGTGAGCGGGGCTGGCGAGTTATTGACTTTTTTTGTTGCCTACCCGGGTTTTTACGACCCGTGGATCGAGCCCAGATACGTCTGGATGAAAGAGTAGCCTTGAGGTAATTGCTTTATAAAGCAAAAAAAAGCCGCATCCGAAGATGCGGCTTTTTTCATTCTCAGCAAAAAGCTGCTTATTTCTTAGCAGGAGCAGCAGGAGCAGGAGTAGTTGTTGTTGTAGTGGTTTCTTCGGTTTTCTTAACTTCTTTTTTCACTTTCTTTGCTTTCTTTGCTTTCTTAGCAGGCTTTGCTTCTTCTTTCTTCACTTCAGCAGCAGGAGTAGTAGTAGTAGTCGTAGTTGTAGTTGCCTCTTTCTTTACTTCAGCAGCAAAGCAAACACCAGCAAAAGCAACTGCAACGATAGCGGCAACGATGGAAGACATAACTTTTTTCATTTTCTTTCTCCTTTTAATTGGTGATGCAAGTTTTGTTTCGATGTTTTCTATTAAGCACATGCCGTGCCAAAGTTATATTCTCCATATAACATGCCGATTTTACATTGCTAATTATTTTTTGGCCGTTCTCGCCACCCTGGCTCGACAGCCAGTAGCGACTCATTTCGGACAGCAGCTGCCCCATTTGCGGTAGCGACAATTCTCAAGGCTTGCCTCAATCGATGGCAACTGCTAGTATGGCGCGCCGTGGCGTTACTGCCGCTTTTTTCGTTAAGGAGTTTATCTGTGCCCGATACATCACTGCTGAACGTTGAGAAACCCGGCAGATACATGGGTGGCGAAATGGGAAGCATAATAAAAAAATCCCCTGAGATCCGCTTTGTCCTCGCCTTTCCAGACGTTTATGAAGTCGGGATGAGCCATCTCGGCTTCCAGATACTGTACGACATCCTCAATAAACCGGAATGGCTGGCTGCCGAGCGGGTCTATGCTCCATGGCCGGATCGAGAAACGCAGCTGCGGATGGACGGCAGCGGACTTGCCACCCTGGAAAGCGGCACACCGCTTGCCGCTGCAGATCTTCTCGGTTTCACCCTGCAACATGAGCTGTCCTATACCAACATTATCAACATGATGGCACTAGCCGCCATCCCGCTGCTTGCAGCAGAGCGTGATGAGTCGTGGCCGCTGATTCTGGGAGGAGGCCCATGCGCCTTCAATCCGGAACCGCTTGCCGACTTTTTCGACGCTTTTTTGATTGGTGACGGTGAGGAAGCGGCGCTGGAAATTGCCGCCGCCTACCGGTCGTGGAAAAGGAGCGGTGCTCGAAAGGATGAACTGCTCGCCACCCTGGCCGGTATTGCCGGAGTGTATGTCCCGTCACACTTCGCTGTCAGCTACCATGACGATGGCACGATCAAGGGTATCACTCCGCTCAAGGAAATTGCTGCGGTGCGGCGGCGCTTCCTGGCTGATCTTGATCTGGCTCCCTACCCGACCTCTCCGGTTATTCCGTTTCTCAAGACCGTTCACGACCGGGTCAGCATGGAAATCGGCCGGGGGTGTACGCGCGGCTGCCGCTTCTGTCAGGCGGGATATATCTATCGACCGGTCAGGGAGCGGAGCCCGGAGGAGATACTTGCCAATATAGAAGCAACTCTTGTTGCCACCGGTTATGACGAAGTATCTCTCCTCTCCCTGGCAACCGGTGACTACGGCTGTCTTACGCCGCTGCTGCAGGAGCTGATGAGGCGGTATGCCGCCAGCCGCGTTGCGGTTTCCTTCCCGTCGCTGCGTGTCGGCACGCTTTCCCCCGAACTGGTCGAAGAGATCAAAAAAGTTCGCAAGACCGGTCTGACCCTTGCCCCTGAAGCGGGGAGCGAGCGGCTGCGACAGGTTGTCAACAAGGGCATAACGGAAGAAGCCCTGCTCGCCGACGCCCAGGCCGCCTACAGTGCAGGGTGGCGGCTTATCAAGCTCTACTTCATGATCGGCCTGCCTACCGAAACCATGGAGGATGTGCAGGGGATTGTTGACTTGTCCCGCCGGGTAAAACAGGCGGGGAAACTCTCCGGCCATGGCGGCGAAGTCAATGTCTCGGTCTCGAACTTTGTTCCGAAGGCGCATACTCCGTTTCAGTGGGAGCCGCAGATCAGTTACGAAGAGATCCTGACAAAGCAGCAGTACCTGCGGAGCGAACTGAAGCGCAAAAAGCTGAATTTCAAATGGCATGATGCACCGCTGTCGGTCATCGAAGGGGTCTTTGCCCGCGGTGACCGCAGACTCGGCAAGGTGCTGCTGGAAGCGGTCAGGCTCGGCTGCCGCTTTGACAGCTGGGGGGATCACTTCAATTTCTCCCTCTGGCAGAAGGCATTTGCCTCTACCGGCATCGACCCGAGGTTTTATCTGCGCCGGCGCGAACTTGAGGAACTGCTCCCCTGGGATCATATCGACAGTGGCGTCAGCCGGGAGTTTCTGCTGCAAGAGCGGGAGAAAGCCGTGCGCGGCGAACCGACCGGAGACTGCCGCAGCGGCAGCTGCAGCGCCTGCGGTGTCTGTGATTTCAAGGATGTCAGGATGCGTCTGGCGAACAAGGCGGTTGCTCCACAGACGGCACCCCCGGAACCGCTGCCGGCTCCACCCGACTTTGAGCGAATCCGGGTCAGATACTCCAAAACCGGCGTCATGATCTACCTGAGCCATCTGGAGCTGATCACCCTGTTTACCCGAGCGGTGAAACGAGCCGGAATTCCAGTCAGATTTTCGCAGGGATTTCACCCCCACCCCAAATTCTCATTTGCCACAGCGCTCTCAGTCGGTGTAGAATCTCTCGCCGAATACCTTGACATAGAGATCTCGCCAGGCTTCGGCGCTGACAGGCTGCGCGAAAGTCTCAACCAGGTTCTGCCGGAAGGGATTGCGGTAACAGCCGCAGCTTCAGTTCCGGCCAAGAGCCCGTCGCTCTCCATCATCATGGACCGAGTCCGCTACCGGGTAACTCTCCCTGAAGAGACTGTCGACCTGCCGCAGCGGGTGGAGACCTTTCTGGCACTGGCCAGTTACCCTTTCAGCCGCTTCAAGAAGCACGGTTTGCAGGAGTATGACCTGCGTCATGAACTCTTCACCCTCAGCGCAGCTGCCAACTGCCTGACGATGGAAATAGGCCGCGGCAAACCGCTGGAATTTGTCGCGGCGATCACCGGTCTTGAGGCGGACAGTCTCAAGGAGTGCCGGATAGAAAAACTTGCCGTCATATTTAAAGATTCTTCTTTTTCGATATAATTTAAATTCAAGTGCAGAAACGTGGATTTTTCGTCCTGGCAAGGCTGTCAAGGGTAAGCGCGGCGGCGTAGCATAGCTACGCCGCACAAGCGAACCCGCAGACTTACGCAGCCAAGGCGGAAAAGTCGCGTTTCCCAGAGGAATGTATGGCTAATGAGCTGGTAATCAACACCACCTCCCACGAAACCCGCGTTGCCCTGATAGAGAACGGCACCATAGCCGAACTCTACATAGAGCGGGCGAAGGTCAAGGGGATTGTGGGCAACATCTACAAGGGGAGAGTTGTCCGTGTTCTCCCCGGCATGCAGGCGGCTTTTGTCGATATCGGCCTGGAGAAGGCGGCCTTTCTCTATGTGGCCGATGTTTTTGACCCGCTTGATGAGTTCGAATCATTCATGGACGGCAACGGCAAGCAGGAAGAACCGGCAGAAGGAGAGACTCCGGATATCCATCCGATGCACCCGATAGAAGACCTGCTGCAGGAGGGGCAGGAGATTCTGGTCCAGATATCCAAAGAGCCGATCGGCACCAAGGGCGCAAGGATCACCGCCCACATCTCGCTCCCCGGTCGCCATCTGGTCTACATGCCGACCGTCGACCATGTCGGCATCTCCCGGCGGATCGAGGACGAGGAGGAGCGCGAGCGCCTCAAGGAGATAGTTGAGCGCATCAAGCCCGTCGGCAGCGGTTTCATCGTCCGGACGGTCTCTGAAGGAAAGAGCGAGGAAGACCTGCAGAGCGACATGAAGTATCTGATAAAACTCTGGGACGAAATCGCCAAGAGGAAAGACAAGGGCAATCCGCCGCTGCTGATCCACTCCGATCTCGACATGACCCAGAAGGTTGTCAGGGACATTCTCACCGAATCGGTTGACCGGATCGTCGTCGACTCCAAGCCGGAACATGACCGGATTGTCCAGTTCATCACCACTTTCATGCCGAAGATGAAGTACTCCATCGAGCTCTACGATGAAGAGGAGCCGATGTTTGATCACTACGGTCTTGAGGTGGAGATCAGTCGCGCGCTCGGCCGCAAGGTCTGGCTCAAAAGCGGCGGCTACATCATCATCGAACAGACCGAGGCTCTCACGGCGATTGATGTCAACACCGGACGCTATGTCGGCAAGCACAATCTCGAAGATACCATTCTCAAAACGAATCTGGAGGCGGTCAAGGAGATTGCCTATCAGCTCAGGCTGCGCAATATCGGCGGCATCATCATCATCGACTTCATCGACATGGAAAAAGAGGTCAACCGGGAGAAGGTGTATGGTGCCCTCGAAGAGGCACTGAAGGCTGACAAATCGAAAACCAACATCCTGAAGATCTCCGAACTCGGTCTGGTGGAAATGACCAGAAAACGAGTGCGGGAGAGCATGGGGCGGATGATGTGCGAGCCCTGCCCCTACTGCGAGGGACGCGGTTATGTCAAGTCGAAGACGACCGTCTGCTACGAAATCTTCCGCGAATTGCGCCGGGAAATGCTTGACATCAGGGGGACCAAGGCGACCCTGACGGTACACCCCCAGGTTGCCGATCTGCTTTATGATGAAGAACGGCGAGGGCTTGAGGAGTTGGAAAGGAAGTTCAAGAAAAGGATAACGGTAAGGGCGAAGCCGGGGTTTCATCAGGAGCAGTTCGAAATCGCCATCATCTAAATCATCTTAAACCGTTGAACCGCAAAGACGCAAAGGGCGCAAAGTAGGCGCAAAGAAATCATTTCTGAGGCTGTTGCAAAAAATGCAACAAAGATAAGTCTCAGAGTTCCTATTAATATTCATAATGATTGGATTCTGCTTTTAGTAATTTGATTAGATGTCTTTGCGTTCTTTGCGTTTTAGGCCCTTTGGGTCCTTAGCGGTTCAAAGACTTTGTCTTTTATGGGAGGAATCAGATGACTTTTGCTGCCAAACTATCGGAAGTTCCGAATTTCGGGAAGAAAGTTGTCACGGTTAACGGGCAGGAACTGCTGCTGCTCAATATCAAGGGCGAAATTTTCGCCTGCGAAAATGAATGCCCGCACCAGGGAAGCCCGCTGCATGCCGGCATTGTCAAGGACGGGCATCTCTCCTGTCCGCGGCACGGCTACCGCTTCAACCTGAAGAGCGGCGCCTGCCTTGACAATCCCGCCTTCACTCTCAAGGTTTTTCCGGCGCAGATTCAAGGGGATGAGATCCTCGTGGATCTGGCATGAATACAGTCTGCCGGATAATATCTCTTGACATCGTTTCACAATATGGGCTATTTTTCCAAGCTCAGTGTAATTTACGGTAAAGGTGGTGAGTAAGACTATGTACGCAGTAGTAAGAACCGGAGGGAAGCAGTATAAAGTTTCCGTGGGCGACTTTCTGAAAGTCGAAAAGATCGAAGGCGCAGTGGGTGATACCATTACGCTCGAAGACATCCTGATGGTTGGCGGCGATACGGTTAAAATCGGAACACCGGTAGTGCCCAGCGCCTCTGTAGTCGGCAAGATTGTCGAACAGGGGAAAGACAAGAAGATTCTGGTCTTCAAGTCCAAGCGCCGGAAGGGCACCCGAAAGCTTAACGGGCACCGTCAACTAAAGACTGTCCTCAAGATAGAAACGATCAACGCATAATCCAGTAGCCGGTTTCGGTGACTGGCAACAGTTTGGAGGTTAACACTAATGGCACACAAGAAAGGGGTCGGGAGCTCCAGAAACGGCCGTGATTCTGACGGTCAGCGACTCGGCTGCAAGAAATTCGGTGGCGAAACAGTGCGCGCCGGCAATATCATCTATCGCCAGCACGGCACCAACATCCACCCGGGCAACAATGTCGGCTGCGGCAAGGATTACACCCTGTTTTCCCTGATCGACGGCATCGTGAAATTCGAGCGGATGGGGCGTGACCGGAAGAAGGTATCGGTCTACCCCGCTAACTAGGGGCGTCCGCTGTATTTACAACAACTGAAAGCCCGGGGCTTGTACAGCTCCGGGCTTTTATTGTTGCTGTGGCGCAGCTTGCTGAAAAGCATCGGGTTGATGGCGCAATGCCATAAAGATAAAGGCTATGAGTTTTATTGATGACGTAAAAATATTTGCCAGCGCCGGCGACGGCGGAGCCGGCTGTGTTGCCTTTCGCCGGGAAAAGTTCATTCCTCTTGGCGGACCAAATGGCGGCGACGGCGGCAAGGGTGGCGACCTCATCCTGCAGGTATCAACCCAGCTCTCAACCCTGTATGATCTGCGTCTCCATCCACACCAGAAAGCGCAGCGGGGCAAAAACGGCATGGGCAGCGACCGGCACGGTGCCGGCGGCGACGACCTTGTCATTCAGGTCCCGCTGGGGAC
>JAGFXN010000003.1 GCA_017861215.1 Deltaproteobacteria bacterium
TGATTGCCGAGGTGAAGAAGGGCTCGCCCAGCAAAGGGGTCATTCGTTCGGACTTCGATCCGCTTGAGATTGCGGCAATCTATCAGGATAACGGCGCGACCTGCCTCTCTGTACTGACCGATGAGCATTTCTTCCTCGGGCATCTGCGCTATCTGGCGCTCATCAGGGAGCAGGTGGCATTGCCGCTGCTGCGCAAGGATTTCATCTTCGACCAATACCAGATTTTCGAGGCGGCAGCCGGCGGGGCGGATGCCGTCCTGTTAATCGCCGCCATGCTGGAACCGGCGCAGCTTGCCGAGCTGCTTGGCGTAGCCGGAGAGCTGTATCTGGACGTGCTCCTCGAGGTGCATGACGAAAGGGAGCTGGCGATGGCGCTTGCCACCGATTGCGGCCTGATCGGCATCAACAACCGCAGCCTGCATACCTTTGTCACCGATCTGGGGACTACCGGGCGGCTGGCGCCGCTTATCCCGACGGAGCGGCTGATCGTTGCCGAGAGCGGCATCAACAGCCGGGCAGATGTCGAGCGCCTGCAGGCGGCCGGAGCAGGGGCCTTTCTGGTCGGCGAGTCACTGATGAGGGAAGAGGATATCGGGGCGAAACTGCAGGAACTTTTGGGGTAAATCTAAAAACCATTGAACCGCTAGGAACGCAAAGGCCGCCAGGAAAGACAAAAATCGGATTCAAGCTCAAAGCAATTATTTAGGGGTTTCTTTTTGCTCTTTGCGTTCTTTGCGGTGCAGAGGGTTTAGAAGTATTCATTTAACGTAAGGAGTTGCCATGAACACAAAAATTCTGCTTGGTGAAGACCGGATTCCGAAACAGTGGTACAACATTATCCCCGATATGCCGGGCCCTCTGGCGCCGGTCATTCATCCGGGTACGCTTCAGCCGGTAACTCCGGACGATCTGCTGCCGCTTTTCCCGATGGGGTTGATTGAGCAGGAGGTTTCATCGCAACGCTGGATAGACATTCCGGACGAGGTGCGGGAAGTCTACAAGCTCTGGCGACCGGCGCCGCTGTACCGGGCGCACCGTCTGGAAAAGGTTCTCGGCACACCGGCAAAGATCTACTACAAGTATGAAGGCGGTTCTCCTGCCGGTTCGCACAAGCCGAATACGGCCATTCCGCAGGCATACTACAACAAGATTTTCGGCACCAAGCGGATCGCCACCGAGACCGGCGCCGGTCAATGGGGGTCAGCCATGTCATTTGCCTGCCAGATGTTTGGTCTGGCGTGTACGGTATACATGGTAAAGGTTTCTTTCAACCAGAAACCGTACCGCAAGAGCATGATGCAGCTCTGGGGGTCGAACGTTATCCCGTCTCCGTCCGACAGGACCAATGCCGGCCGTGCCATTCTGGCACAATTTCCGGACAGCAACGGCTCGCTCGGTATCGCCATCAGCGAGGCGGTCGAAGACGCCGCTACCCATGAGGATACCCGTTATGCCCTGGGCAGCGTGCTCAATCATGTCTGCCTGCACCAGACGGTTATCGGTATCGAGGCAAAAGAGCAGCTGGCGCTGGTCAATGCGTACCCGGATGTCGTTATCGGCTGTCACGGCGGCGGTTCCAACTTTGCCGGCATTGCCTTTCCATTTGCCGCTGACAAGGCTAATGGCAAAAACGTGCGACTCCTCGCCATGGAGCCGACCAGCTGTCCGACCCTGACCAAGGGAGTCTATGAATTCGATTACGGCGATACCGCCAAGATGGCGCCGATCGCCAAGATGTATACCCTTGGCCACGATTTCATGCCGCCGGGTATCCATGCCGGCGGGCTCAGGTATCACGGTGCGTCACCGCTGGTCTCCCAGCTTGTCAATGCCGGTGTTGTCGAAGCAAGGGCTGTGGCTCAGAAAGGGTGCTTTGAGGCAGCGGTAATGTTTTCATGCGCAGAAGGGATTATTCCTGCACCTGAATCCTCACACGCCATCCGCGGGGCGATTGACGAGGCGCTGCAGGCCAAGGAGGAGGGGAAGGAGAAGACGATTCTTTTCTGCCTCTCCGGGCATGGGCAGGTTGACATGACAGCCTACGATGCTTACTTCAGCGGCCAGCTGGAGGATTATGAGTATCCGGCGGAGGCGATCAGGGAATCCCTGTCACACCTCCCCAAGGTCTCTTTTTAAGGCAGAAGACAGGAGACAGAAGACAGTAAAAAAAACTTTGGAGGCGGTCGTTAGCAGTTAAGTAGCAAGATTCAGGGTTTTCTTCTGAATTCTGACTCCTGACTCCTGACTTCTGATGTTTATGGTTAAAGTCAAAATCTGCGGCATAACGAGTCTCGATGACGCCCGCATGGCGGTTGATGCCGGGGCTGATGCCCTCGGTTTCGTCTTTTACGACAAGTCGCCCCGCTATATCAATCCGGTGGCGGCAGCGAAAATCATTGCCAAGCTCCCCCCGTTTGTCCAGACGGTCGGCCTGTTCGTCAACGAAGAGGTCGAGCAGGTGAACTGGACAGCGGATTTCTGCGGCCTGGATGTCGTGCAACTCCATGGCGACGAATCTCCGGAGGATTGCCTGGAGGTCAAACGCCGCGCCATCAAGGTTTTCCGGATCCAGAATATCGTCAGCATCGAACCCCTGAAAAAGTATCAGGTGTCCGGCTATCTGCTCGATGCCTGGTGTCCGGATTGCTACGGTGGTACCGGGAAAACCTTCAACTGGGAGGTGGCCGCCGCGGCACGGCAATACGGCAGAATCATTCTGGCTGGCGGGCTTTCAGCCGATAACGTGGTGGAAGCACTGCAGGCGGTACAGCCATACGCCGTGGATGTCTCCAGCGGGGTCGAGTCCGCACCCGGGAAAAAGGATGCGGAGAAGGTGAAAATGTTTATCAAGCGGGCCAAGGGGTATTGACTATGAAGCTGCCTGATAAAAACGGCCACTTCGGCCAGTTCGGCGGGCGCTATGTCTCGGAGACGCTGATGCCGGCGCTGCTGGAACTGGAGCAGGCTTACGCCAGATATAAAACAGACCGCGAGTTCAAGGCGGAGTTTGCCTACTATCTGAAGCAGTACGTGGGGCGCCCCAATCCGCTTTACTTCGCGGAGAAACTGACGAAAAGGCTCGGCGGAGCAAAGATCTACCTGAAGCGGGAGGATCTCAATCATACCGGCGCCCACAAGATAAACAACACCATCGGCCAGGGGCTGCTGGCCAAGCGGATGGGAAAGCGGCGGGTGATTGCCGAAACAGGGGCAGGACAGCACGGCGTGGCAACGGCCACCGTAGCGGCGCTCATGGGGATGGAGTGCGAGGTGTTCATGGGGGCGGAGGATATCCAGCGGCAGTCCCTCAACGTCTTTCGCATGAAGCTGCTCGGCGCGACCGTTACCTCTGTCTCTTCGGGCACGGCCACTCTCAAGGACGCCATGAACGAGGCGATGCGCAACTGGGTGACTACTATCCGTGATACTTTTTACGTTATCGGCACGGTTGCCGGTCCGCACCCTTATCCGGTAATGGTGCGTGATTTCCAGTCGATCATCGGTCGCGAGGCGCGGCGGCAGCATCTGCGGCAGGAGGGGCGACTCCCCGACGTCCTGGTAGCGGCAGTCGGCGGCGGCAGCAATGCTCTCGGGCTCTTCTATCCGTTTCTGAAAGATGCTTCTGTCCGGATGGTTGGCGTGGAGGCGTCCGGCTACGGCATCCCGTCCGGTCGGCACGCAGCGCCGCTCTGCGCCGGCAGCGTCGGCGTACTCCATGGCAACAAAACCTATCTTCTGCAGGACGACGACGGCCAGATAGCCCATGCCCACTCGATTTCCGCCGGTCTTGACTACCCCGGCGTCGGTCCGGAGCATGCCTGGCTGAAGGATTCCGGCCGGGCCGAATATGTGTCGATAACCGACGATGAGGCGCTGGAAGGGTTTCAGGCGCTGACCCGCGAAGAGGGGATTATCCCGGCGCTGGAGTCAGCCCATGCCATTGCCCATGTACTCAAGCTGGCGCCGACTCTGTCCCGTGAGCAGAGCATCGTCGTCTGCCTGTCGGGGCGGGGGGATAAGGATATGCATACGGTGGCGCAAGCCATGGGGGTCTCGCTGTGAAATGCGACTTTTGCGCACTCTTGGCGTTGCACTTCCTCACAACCCGCTCAACGTAGCGCTTTTAGTGCTCGATGGCTACTACACCTCGCAAGCTGCCCGTCGTGCGCCCAGGATTCTGTCGGGGTTAGGAAATCAATGCGAAAATTCGGCTGGCCGAGGGTAGATTTTGTCGATTTTGCAGCAGGTCAATAGTTATTCTATTGACTGAGAGAGCGGCGAAATATACACCGTTCAGACGGATTTGCAGCAGATTTTATAATGCCGATAGACTCCTTAACCTTGTTGCGAAATCCGCGTTTCCGCAGTGCCATTCCTAGCCCGGTGAAACAGCGGCTTCGAGTTGTAACTATCTGCAATTACTGCAATTACTAAAAAAAATGATTGACATTGAGTTTGTTGTAGGCTATAAAACTGCAACGCTCATAACGGGCGTAACAGGAAAAAGGTCCTTTTCGGGGGCCTTTTTGGCGTTTCAGACCTGTATCCCGAAAAATCCAATGAGAAAGGAGTTATCCGCCAGCACCCAGCTGTCATTACCGGTCTGACTGTTCCGTAGACCTGCTGGCAAAGCCACCTAAACCGCCCACAAATTTATTATGAGAATATCAATACCCATTCTTTCGTTCCTGCTCTTGTTCTTGATTGTCGTTGACAACAATCAGGCTTCTTTTGCCGTTGATGCAGAGATCTCCACACCGCAAAGCATTGCCAGGGAGTATGCACGGCGGAAACAGCTGACGCAGGAAATGGACAAGCTGGAGCGGCAGAAACAGTTGCCTGCCATTGTTTCGGTCTTCAGGAAATGTACGAGCCAGGAGAGAGCCCATCGTCTGGCATACCTCTGTTACGAAGCAACACTTGATACGCCCTTCAAGCCTATCGATCTTGCCGAGATTGCTCTGGCGGAGACCGGCGGCCACGGCCTTTCCGGCAAGGCGGTTTCCTCCCGCGGCGCCGTCGGCGTCTGGCAGCTGATGCCGGTCAGGGCCAAGAGTCATGGCTATGAACCTGCCGAGATGAACCGCGACGACAAGTGCGCCGCTGCTGCCGTAAAAGAGCTGAAGACGAAGCTGGAGATGGCTGACGGCGATCTGGCTCTGGCCAAGCGGCTCTACTGCGGCACCGGCAAACAGGCCAGGGCCTATGATGTCAAGATACGCCAGTACCGCCGGGAAATTCTCGGCCGAATGGCAAAAATAGAGGCTGCCTCACAGGGGAGCTGAACCGGCTTCACCTAATGCAACGAGGTGTGAGGCATCATGAGTTCAGGGGTCAGCTGCAATCTTTCAAAAGCTTTCCTATATACTGACAATTGAATGCCTGCCGCACTGTCCACAGCCCGGCGATTATCCGTGAGCAGCAAGCTGCGGGGAATGAAGCCCGAAGAGATGATACGGAGCAGCAGTGACCAGAATCGGAAAAAAGTTCTCTGAGCTAAAACTGGCAAAGCGCAAAGCGCTGATCACCTTCATCACCGCCGGAGATGGCTCTCTCGCCTGTACCGAGCGGCTGGTACCGGCAATGGCGGCGGCAGGCGCAGACATTATCGAGCTTGGCGTGCCGTTCTCCGATCCGATGGCAGATGGTCTTGCCATCCAGCTCTCTTCAGAGCGGTCGCTTGCCAACGGCACAAATCTCACCGCGATTTTATCGACAGTAAAAAAAATCCGCCAGGGTTGTGATGTCCCGCTGCTGCTCATGGGGTATTACAACCCGGTTTTTGTCTACGGCATCGAGCGTTTCTGCCTTGATGCAGCGGACGCCGGCGTGGACGGCGTGCTGCTTGTAGACCTCCCTCCGGAAGAAGCTGCCGGCTTCAGTCGCTTCGCTGCTGCGGCAGGACTTGATTTCATTTCCCTCCTGACCCCGACCTCTGACGCATCAAGAATTGCGAAAGTGAAAAAAATCGGTCGCGGCTTCATCTACTACGTTTCCGTTGCCGGGGTGACCGGAGCACGGACAACTGTAGCGCAGGACATCGGGCCGATGGTGGCTGCTATCCGTGAGAAGGCGTCACTGCCTGTTGCGGTCGGCTTCGGCATCTCGACGCCGGAGCAGGCGGCAGCAGTAGCGAAGCTGGCTGACGGGGTTGTCGTCGGCAGCGCTCTGGTCAAACTTTTTGAAAAGTTTGCCGGCGATGAGCTCATTCGAGAGATAACGGCAACGGTACGTGCGTTAAAGGCAGGCATGGAGCAAATTGATTGACTTGATGGACAATTTCTGTTACCTGCATTCAGCGAAACTGAAAAAATACGTTCAGGAGTGATATATGTCCTGGTTCAAGCGGAACAAAGCACCGATGGCGGTAAAAGATGAGAAGAAGGGTAAGGCTCCGGAAGGACTCTGGACCAAATGCCCTGCCTGCAGCGAGGTGCTGGTTACCAAAGACATCGAGGCCAACCTCAATGTCTGCCCCAAATGCAGCCATCACTACAGAATATCTGCCCAGCAGCGGATTGAACTGCTTCTGGATGAAAACAGTTTCAAGGAATTTGATGCCGGCATGGTTTCGGTCGACTTCCTCGAATTCAAGGATTCCAAGAGCTACCGGTCAAGAATTGACGCCGCTCTGGCGAAGGGCGGCTCCAAGGATGCCATCATCTGCGGCGAGGGAACGGTTGACGGACTTGCCGTCCAGCTTGCAGTCTTTGACTTCTCCTTCATGGGGGGGAGCATGGGGAGCGTTGTCGGCGAAAAGATCACCCGTGCCATTGAACGCGGTCTTGAGAAAAGCGCTCCGGTAATCGTTGTCTCCGCTTCCGGCGGGGCGCGGATGCAGGAGAGCATACTGTCGCTCATGCAGATGGCGAAGACGGCGGCGGCGCTTGCCAAGATGAAGGCAAAGGGGCTGCCGTTCATCTCCATCCTGACCGATCCGACTACCGGCGGCGTTACCGCCAGTTTTGCCATGCTGGGTGACGTCAACATGGCTGAGCCGAAAGCGCTGATCGGCTTTGCCGGCCCGCGGGTCATCGAGCAGACTATCCGCCAGAAACTGCCGGAAGGGTTCCAGCGGGCTGAATATCTGCTGGATCACGGCATGGTGGATATCATCGTGCAGCGCAGCGAGATGAAGGCGACTCTTTCGAGACTCCTCGGCATGTTCTGCCGGGTTGCGGCGTAAAGCTGTCAATCCTGCTGAATGCAAAGACCTTCCGGACCTCTCCGGGAGGTCTTTTTTATTGCTGCAGCCACTTCACGGCACCCAAATTCCTCGACTTTCCACCACCTATTACATATAATTCCCCGCTGACATGACCTATGACGAGATAGTGGCGCATATATTCAGCCGGGGCCGCTTCGGCATGAAGCCGGGGCTGGAGCGGGTAACGGCAATCCTCTCCCGGCTCGGCAATCCTCACCAAAAGCTCAATACTGTGCAGATTGCCGGGACGAACGGCAAGGGGTCTACCGGCGCGTTTCTCGCGGCAATCATGACTGCCGCCGGCTACCGGACGGCTTTTTTTTCATCGCCGCATCTGTCCGACTTTGCTGAAAGATTCCGCATTGACGGTGCCGAGATAGCACAACCGCAGCTTGCTGCCGCTGCAGAAGAGGTAGTTGCTGTTGCGCCGGATGAAGCTACCTTTTTCGAACTGGTGACGGCCATCGCTTTTCTCTGTTTTGCGCGGGAGAGAGTCGAGCTGGCGATCATGGAAACCGGCATGGGGGGGCGATGGGATGCGACCAATGTCGCCGCCAGCCGGCTGTCAATCATCACTCCGGTCAGTTTTGATCATTGTGAACATCTTGGTGACACTCTTGCCGCGATAGCCGCGGAGAAAGCGGGCATCATCAAGCCGGGCCGCCCGGTTGTCGTCGCCTTGCAGGAGGAGGCAGCGTTGGCGGTAATCAGGCAGACTGCTGCTCAGCAAGCTGCGCCACTGCTGCTGTATGGCCCTGATTTTGACGCTGCATGGTCTGCGGAAGGGCTTTCTTTCACTGGTTGCGGCAGAAGCTTCCTCTGCAAGCCGGCGCTGCGCGGGCGCTTCCAGGCCGGTAATGCGGCAGTTGCCCTTGCGGCGGCACTGACTCTTGCCGCTGACGGCTTCACGGTGAGTGAGGCTGCCTGCCAGGCCGGTGTAGCCGCAGCGATCTGGCCGGGGCGGATGGAGCTTTTTCCGGGCAGTCCGCCGCTGCTGCTGGATGGCGCCCATAACCCAGCCGGCACAGCTGCTCTCCGGGAATCCCTGGCTGACTACAGCTACCGGCGGCTCCTGCTGGTTGTCGGCGTCATGGCTGACAAGTCCTGGCAGGAGATGCTGCTGCCGCTTCTCGGGATTGCCGCGCTGGTTGTAGCGGTCAGCCCGGCACTTGACAGGGCGCTGCCGGGAGAAGAACTGGCAGAGTTCTCCAGGCGGAACGGCTGCGCCGCCTTTGCGGCCGGAGATGTTGCGGCAGGACTTGTCTATGCACGGCGCCAGGCTGCGGAGGACGATCTCGTTCTGGTCACGGGATCACTTTTTACCGTGGGTGAAGCCAGAGCGTACTTGACCGGTTCTGCATTCATGGCGATCCGCGGCTGAAAAAAGCTGCGCACTTTATCAACACCAGGAAAATCAGTGTCAAGAGTTCTGTTCGTATCAGTTGTTCTGCTGCTTGCCCAGTCGCTGTCGAGTGCATTCGCTGCGGAAGCGCCTGCCGTGGCGCAGCAGCTCCTTTTGCGCGCTGACACTCTGCAGAGTGACCAGAAAGACGATGTGCTGACAGCTACCGGCAAGGTAGAGCTGGAATGGGGCAGTTCCAGGCTGTATGCGGACATGGCAAAATATTACCGCGACAGGGGGCTTATCGAGGCAGACGGCAATGTCAGGCTGCTCAAGGATGGCGACACTCTTGCCGGCGACAGTGGCAGACTGCATCTGGAGTCACAGACCGGGGTGGTTACCAACGCCACGATCTTTATCAAAAACAACAACCTGCATGTTACTGGTACCTCCATAGAGAAGAGGGGTGAGCAGGAGTACCGGATAGATCATGGCACTATCACCACCTGTGACGGTGAAACGCCAAGCTGGAGATTCAGTGCCGACGATCTGAAGCTGACGGTTGGTGAATATGCTTCCGGGAAAAATGCCGTCTTCTATCTCGGGGATCTGCCGGTTTTCTGGTTTCCGTACCTGATTTTCCCGGCAGCAACCGAGAGGCAGTCCGGCTTTCTTATCCCGAAAATAGGTAATTCCGATAAGAAAGGGGCCTTTATGGAGATCCCTTATTACTGGGCGATATCCCCGAGCCAGGACCTTACCGCCACGCTTGATTTTGAGAGTGCCAGAGGCCTGGGCATTGGTCTGGAACATCGCTATCTCAGCAGTAACAAGGGGCGTGGCTCAAGCAATGCTTTCTTGATTTACGACTGGCGGCAGGATCGCTTCCGGGGTACGGTCGAACTGAAGCAGCAGTTTGACTTCAGCGACCAGACGTACTGGCGCGCCGACATAAACAAGGCTCTCGACCGCGATTTCCACAGGGATTACGGCATGGACAGCGGTGAATACAACAAGCAGTATCTCGAGGCCGCCGCTTTTCTCAGTCATCGGTTCACCGCCAGCCTCCTGGCAACCGCCGGTGTTGATTACCTGGATAACCTTGATGCTCCTGACAATAAAAGTACGCTGCAGAAACTCCCCTATGTCACTCTTGCCGGTTCCGGGGAGCGGCTCTCCTCTACCCCCTTCTACTATTCGTTTGCCTCAAGTCTGACTCATTTCGAGCGTGACCAGGGTTCGCGCGGCGAGCGGCTTCTGCTTGCTCCGGAACTGACCCTGCAGGGAGCAGTTACCGATGCAGTCAGCGGCAGGGTTAATCTCGGTTATTACCAGCTTGGCTATAATGCTGCAGAGGCAGGGGCGGCCAACGGCTCCACCGCCAATGGAGTCGTCCGGGCCTCTGCCGCAGTCCAGGCAGGCTTCAGTCGCATCTACGAAGGTTCCATCGGCGAGTTTTCCCGCTTCCGGCACCTGATCGTCCCGGAACTGAACTACAGCGTCACTGAAAAAAAGAGTCTGCAGGACATTCCCTTCTTTGATTATGATGACAGGCCGGTGGGAGGGCAGCTGCTGACCCTTTCTCTCAATAACTTCGTTACCGGCAGGAGCGTCAAAGGTGATGCGGTTGCCTATCGTGACCTGCTCCGGTTCAGTGTGAGCCAGGGGTATCAGCTGAGCGGCGGGCGCCGCGATCTTCTGGTGCTTGTCGACCACGGTCGTCTTTTTACCGATACCGCCGTTATGGCAGAGCTGCTGCCGCTTGCCGACTGGCGGCTCTTTACCGACAACAGGATAAGCCCCTATAACGGCAAGGTGACGAATTCGATTCTGGGGGTTGAAGTCGGCAAGCCGACAGGCACCCGCGCCGGCCTTGACTATCATCATGCCGAGGCGAAGCTCGATTATATTGAAGGCAAAGCTGCCTATGCCGATTTCAGACCGTATCTGTTTGCAGTCTCGGCGCGGTACTCCTTCGACCGGCCGGGATTTCTTGAAACTCTCTATTCGGTGGAGTATAAACATCAGTGCTGGAGTCTGCTGTTTTCCTACCGTGACAGGATAGACAACCAGGACTTTTCCCTCACTTTAACCCTTTCGGGGCTGGGGATGTTCAAGTTCTTTTAGGAAATCAGGCTGAAGGTTGAAGGTTAAAGGCTGAAGGGGCACAGAGGTAAGGAATAGCGCTCCCTTTGCGCTCTCGGCGGGACTGTATACTCAAAACCAATATGATGCGAAGATTCGCTTTTGCTTCAGCCTTCAACCTTTAACCCTTCACAGGAGATACGCCAATGCCAAAGAGTTTCAGCCCTGCCGCCATTCTGGTGACCGGCGGTGCCGGTTTTATCGGCTCCAACTTCATCAACAGCTTCATGCCGCGCAATCCCGGCTGCCGGGTCGTCAACCTCGATATTCTTACCTACGCCGGCAACCTTGAGAATCTGCGGGAGGTTGATCATAACCAGAATTATCGTTTTGTCAGGGGTGATATCAATGATGCGCCTCTGGTCGCGGCGCTGCTGGCGGAGGAGAAAATTGCAGCGGTTGTTCATTTTGCCGCGGAATCGCATGTCGATCGTTCGATCACCGGTCCGGAGATCTTCGTCAAGACAAATGTTCTCGGCACCCAGGTTTTGCTTGAGGAGAGCAGAAAGCATTGGCTGTCGGGGCTGGTGGCGGATTTCCGCTATCTGCAGATATCAACCGACGAGGTCTACGGCTCGCTGGGAGAGACCGGCTACTTCACCGAAGAGACGCCGCTTGCCCCCAACTCTCCCTACTCGGCCAGCAAGACCGGCGCCGACCTCCTGGTCAGGGCGTATCACGAGACCTACGGGATGCCGACCCTCAACACCCGCTGCTCGAACAACTACGGCCCCTACCATTTTCCGGAAAAACTGATACCGCTGCTGATCAGCAACATCATCAACAGAAAAGCCCTGCCGGTCTACGGTGACGGCCTCAATGTCCGCGACTGGCTTCATGTCAAGGACCATGCCATTGCGGTAGAGACCGTTCTCAAGGGCGGTCTGCCCGGCCAGATCTACAATATCGGCGGCAACAACGAGTGGAAGAACATCGACATTGTTCATCTTGTCTGTGATCTGATGGACGAAAGGCTGGGGCGGGCCAAAGGTGAAAGCCGCCGGCTGATAACCTTTGTCAAGGACCGCCCCGGTCATGACCGCCGCTATGCCATCGATGCGACTAAAATAAAGCAGGATCTCGGCTGGGTACCTGCCTACACCTTCGAAAGCGGCATCCGGGAGACAATCGACTGGTATCTGGCAAATCAGGAGTGGGTGGCGCATGTGACCTCAGGCGAGTACCAGCAGTACTATGCGGCGCAGTACGAAAAGCGGTGATTCGGGACTCGGGACTAGGGACTCGTGAATCGGGAACCGGAAAGGCAGGAAATGCAGGGTCAAGATTTTCCTGATCCCGAGTCCCGAGTCCCGGTTTACTGATTTTGGAGGTAGCAAATGATTCTGGTAATCGGCGCCAACGGCATGCTGGGCCACGATCTCATGCAGGTGCTTGAAGGGGATGTCCGTGGACTTGACCTGCCGGAGGTTGACATTACTTCGCTGGAGTCGGTGCGGCGGGTATTGCTGACACTGAGGCCGAGGATAGTCATCAACGCTGCTGCCTATACCGATGTTGACGGCTGTGAAAGCGATGTCGAGCAGGCAATGGCGGTAAACGCTGAAGGGGTCGGCCTGTTGGCGCTCACCGCCCGGGAGATCGGCGCCAAACTGGTACAAATCAGCACGGATTACGTCTTCAACGGCCACAAGGGCGCGCCGTATGTTGAGGATGATCCGCAGGAACCGCTCAGCATCTACGGCGAGTCGAAGCTGGCCGGCGAGCTGAATGCCGCCATGGCTCCCGAGTTCCTGATTGTCCGCACCCAGTGGCTCTACGGCATTCACGGCAGGAACTTTGTCGAGACCATGCTGCGGCTTGCCGCCGAGCGGAGCGAACTTGCCGTTGTCGATGACCAGGTCGGCTCGCCGACATTCACCAAAGACCTTGCCGCGGCCATCAAGGTGCTGCTCGCCAAAGGGTGCAGCGGCACCTACCATGCTGTCAACAGCGGATTCTGCTCATGGAATGAGTTTGCCCGGGCGATTTTTGCGGAAGAGGGGCTGCCGGTGACAGTGAACAGCATGTCGACCGCCGACCTGAACCGCCCGGCACGCAGGCCGCTGTATTCGACGCTCGACTGCTGCAAGCTGGAACGGGATACCGGTTACCGCAGTCGGCACTGGCGGGAAGCGCTGCGGGAGTACCTGCAAATCCGGCGAGGGTAGGCATTCGGAATGCGGCCGGCCTATGTTTGCCGCTGCCCCGGGAAGCAAGCGGCACGCAGCGAGGCCCGCATTGCGATGCCGGGGGCGCAAGGGGTGTAGTGACGCCGATGAGTAACCTGCCGCAGTATGTCAATCTGCCTGACCGGAGGGCGAGCCGTTATTCCCGGCCGATTACCGGGTGCAGACGCTTTGCCGTTGGTGATGTCCATGGCTGCCTCAAAACCCTGCGCACTTTGGTCGAGGAGGTTTTGCGCCTGGAAAAGAACGACGGCCTTTTCCTGCTGGGGGACTATATCGACCGCGGTCCCGACAGTCCGGGGGTGCTGGAGTATCTCCTGTCACTGTTGGCTGCGGGCTACGATGTCAGGCCGCTGATGGGGAATCACGAAGAGATGCTCCGGCGCGCTGCTTCCGATCCGTTTGTCCGTAAAATATGGCTCGGCAATGGCGGCGACCTGACCTTGCAGCAGTTCGGGGTTGAGTCATCGGCGCAAATCCCCCGGCGCTACCTCGATTTCATGGCCGGGCTGCCGCACCTCCTCACTACCGACGATTATGTCTTTGTCCATGCCGGCCTTGATTTCCTTACGGATAACCCGGTGACTGACACGACAGAGGATTTCATGCTCTGGGAGCGCAACTGGAATGTCGTGCCGGAAAAACTTGCCGGGAAGACCCTGGTCTGCGGCCATACCATAACTCCCTTGGCCGAAATCCAGGCGTCACTGCACGATACGGCGATATTCCTTGATAACGGCTGCTTCGCCAAGGGTGAGACCGGCTACGGCAGTCTTGTGGCTCTCAACCTGGATACACGCAAGCTGCTGGTGCAGGAGAACTGCGAGTAGGCTCCCCATGAACCTGCCGCAGGTCGTAGAACATTTTGAGTATACATCTGGAGGATACCATGGAAAAAGGCGAACGTCCCTGGGGCACATACACTGTTCTTGACGAGCAGGGGAGCTACAAAATCAAGCGGATCGAGGTGCTGCCCGGGCAGCGGCTGTCACTGCAGAAGCACCATCACCGGAGCGAGCACTGGATAGTCGTCTCCGGTACGGCAAAGGTCACCTGTGGTGATGTGGAGTCTATCGTCAATATCAACGAATCGACATTTATCCCGATCGGCATGAGTCACCGCCTGGAAAATCCGGGGGTCATTCCGCTCACCATCATTGAGGTGCAGAGCGGCGAATACCTGGGCGAGGACGATATTGTCAGGTTTCAGGATGACTACCAGCGGGTGCCGGAAAAAGGGACAAAGCCGGAGTAGTTCGTGCCGGAGTGAACGTCATACCTGGTCGCCTCATAACGGCAGCAGCAGGAGCGCTGTTGCCGTTATGAGGCCGCTATTCTCCGGAAACGTTGCCGCAGGCATTCGGGGCGCTGCTACCGGGCCAGCCCCTTTTCAGTTGAGCCCTCCTGCTATTTATGCTACTTATAATCTTTTACTTTGTCACAAATTCGGGAGAACCTATTACATGTTCGGAGCACTCATCAAGAAGATGGTCGGCAGCAAGAACGAGCGCGAGCTGAAGCGCCTCTGGCCGATTGTACATAAAATCAACGCTATGGAAACGGAGATTGCCGCGCTGTCGGATGAAGGACTGCGCGGCAGAACCGAAGATTTCCGCAGAAGATACAGCTCCGGTGAGTCGCTTGATTCAATCCTGCCGGAGGCGTTTGCTGTCTGCCGCGAGGCCGGCAAGCGGGCTCTCGGCATGCGGCACTTTGATGTGCAGCTGATCGGCGGCATGGTGCTGAATTCGGGGAAAATCGCCGAAATGAAGACCGGCGAAGGAAAAACCCTGGTGGCAACCCTGCCGGCCTATCTGAACGGCATCACCGGTCGTGGTGTCCATGTCGTTACGGTCAATGACTACCTGGCCAAACGTGACTCGGAGTGGATGGGACGGCTGTACAGCTTCCTCGGGCTTTCGGTCGGGGTCATCGTTCATGGCCTGGACGACGACGAGCGGCGCGTGGCCTACGCTGCCGACATCACCTATGGCACCAACAACGAGTTCGGCTTCGACTATCTGCGCGACAACATGAAGTTTGCCCTCGAAGATTATGTGCAGCGGCCGTTCCACTTCGCCGTTGTCGACGAGGTCGACTCCATCCTCATTGACGAAGCGCGTACGCCGCTGATCATCTCCGGCCCGACCGAAGAGTCGACCGACAAGTACTACATCATCGACCGGATCATTCCGCAGTTGAAAAAGGGAGAGGTGATCGAGGTCGAAGCCAACACTCTTTCCGGCAAGCGGAAGCAGTACTCCGGCGATTTTACCGTGGATGAAAAGGCCAAGACCGCGACTCTCACCGAAGCCGGCGTTCTCAGGGTAGAGAAACTGCTGAAGATTGACAACCTCTATGACCCCCGCAACATGATCGTGCTGCACCATGTGAACCAGGCGCTCCGGGCTCATGCCATGTACCGGCGCGATGTAGACTATGTGGTCAAGGACGGCGAGGTGATGATTGTCGATGAATTCACCGGCCGGCTCATGCCGGGGCGTCGCTGGTCGGACGGCCTGCACCAGGCGATTGAGGCAAAGGAGGGGGTGGAGATCGAGAATGAGAACCAGACCCTTGCCACCATCACCTTCCAGAACTACTTCCGCATGTACGAAAAGCTCTCCGGCATGACCGGTACGGCTGATACCGAGGCGGAGGAGTTTCACAAGATCTACAACCTCGAAGTTGTCGTCATCCCGCCGAACCGGCCGCTGCTCCGCCCCGACTTTCCGGATGTCGTCTACAAGACTGAAAAGGAGAAGTTCGCGGCGGTCATCGAAGAGATCAAGGAGCTGCATGCCAAGGGGCAGCCGGTACTGGTCGGCACCATCTCCATCGAAAAATCGGAAGTGCTTTCCGAACTGCTGAAGAAGCAGGGGGTTCCCCATTGCGTTCTCAATGCCAAGCAGCATGAGAAGGAGGCGGAGATCGTCGCCCAGGCCGGTCGCAAAGGATCGGTCACCATCGCCACCAACATGGCGGGCCGTGGTACGGACATCCTTCTCGGCGGTAACCCGGAGGCCATGGCCAGGCAGTGGCGGCGGGAGAATCCGGAAGCCACCGAGGAAGAGTACGCGGCAAAGCTGGAGTCGTGCCGCGCTCTCTGCCAAAAGGAACATGATGAGGTCATCGCCCTGGGGGGTCTGCATATCCTCGGCACAGAGCGCCATGAATCACGGCGTATCGACAACCAGCTCCGCGGCCGGTCCGGGCGGCAGGGCGATCCCGGCTCTTCCAGTTTCTATCTGTCGCTCGAGGACGACCTGCTCCGCATCTTCGGCTCCGAGCGGGTAGCCAAGATCATGGATATCCTCAAAATAGAAGAGGGTGAAGCGATTACTCACGGCATGATCTCAAAAGCGATCGAGAATGCCCAGAAGAAGGTCGAGGCGCACAACTTCGATATCAGAAAACATCTTATCGATTACGATGATGTCATGAACAAGCAGCGCGAGGTTATCTATACCCAGCGCAAGGAGATTCTTGGCGGCAGGGATATCAGGGCGAATTTCATGGAGATGATTGACGAAACCATCGGTGACATCGTCTCCGCCTATGCCATCGACAAGGTGCCGGGTAACCAGTGGGACTGGGAGGGGATCACCGAGACTCTGCACCGGACCTTTGCCATCGACGTCGATTTCCCTGATCAGACAATCGCGCGGCTTACCCCTGAAAATTTCAGACAGATCCTGAAAGAACAGGTGCTGCAGCTCTTCAGCGACAAGCTGGGGAAATTCGGCGATGAGCTGATGGATCATCTGATCAAGGTGCTCATGCTGCAGACGATAGATCAGCAGTGGAAGGATCACCTCCTTTCCATCGACCACCTCAAGGAGGGGATCGGCCTGCGCGGCTACGGCCAGAAGGATCCGAAGCAGGAGTACAAGAAGGAGGCCTTCAACCTGTTCATGGCGCTGATTCTCAGGATTCGCGCCGAGGTTGTGGAGAAGATCTTCTGGGTACAGCTCTCGCGTGAAGCGGACATTGAAGAAGAGGTCGAGCGGCTTGAGGAAGAGCAGCAGAAGCAGAAGCACAAACTGACTTTCAATCTGGCTCCGGAAGGGCTGGTAAAACCGTCAAAGAGTGCGAAAGTCGCCGGCCGGAACGACCCCTGCCCCTGCGGCAGCGGCAAGAAATACAAAAAGTGTTGCGGTCAGTAAGCATGGGTGGGGGTTACTGAAAGAGGTGTGCGAAAAGCTCATTGGACAGCGTCCGGCGGGCTTTTTTGCTCTGCAGGGGATACCAAGCGGAATAATTTCATGAGGTTGCTATGCTCAAAGGTTTCAGGTTTGCCGCGGTAGAAGCGGCGATAAAAAAGCCGGGCCGGCTCGATCTGGCGCTGATATTTTCGGAGGAGCCGGCGCAGGTGGCGGCAGTTTTCACGACCAACAAGGTCAAGGCTGCGCCGGTGCTGCTTGATGAAGAGCTGGTGAAAGGGGGCACCGTCCGTGCCGTCGTCGTCAACAGCGGCAATGCCAATGCCTGTACCGGCGCTCCGGGTATGGCCGATGCTATCGAGACCACCCGTATTCTCGGCAACGGTCTGATGATACCGATGGAGCAGATCCTGGTCGCTTCTACCGGCGTTATCGGCGTACCTCTGCCGATGGAGCGCCTGCAGGCGGCACTGCCCCGGCTTGCCGCTGCCGTCGGCGAGGCATCTCTGGCCGACGTGGCGGCAGCAATCATGACTACCGACACCTTCCCGAAAATCGAGAGCCGTCAGGCCGAGGCGGGGGGTGTTCCCTACACGATCGCCGGTGTGGCGAAGGGGGCAGGGATGATCAGGCCGGACATGGCGACCATGCTGGCATTCATCGTCACCGATGCGGCGGTGGAACCGCAGCTGCTGCAGCAGCTCTTCCGTGAGGCCAATGAGCTTTCCTTCAATTCGATTACGGTCGACGGTGATATGTCCACCAACGACACCGCGCTTATCCTGGCCAACGGCGCCGCCGGCAATCCGCTGCTTCTTCCCGGAACGCCGGAAGCAGCGCAATTCGCGGCTGCCTTGAGCGATCTGCTCCTTTCCCTGGCAAAACTGATCGTCAGAGATGGCGAAGGAGCGACAAAATTCGTGACGATCACCGTCAAGGGAGCGGTTTCCGCTGCCGAAGCGAAACAGGCCGCCATGGCGGTTGCCAACTCCTCACTGGTCAAAACCGCCTTTTTCGGTCAGGATGCCAACTGGGGACGGATCTTTGCCGCGGTCGGCTCGGCGGGTATTCACGTGGAACAGCTGCGTACGGAGCTGTTCTTCGATGACGTGCAGATGGTCAGCAACGGCCTTTTTGTCGGCGGCGATGCTGAAGCCCGGGGGACAGCGGTGCTGCAGAAGAGCGATTTTGCCGTGCTGGTTGATCTTCACTTGGGTAATGGCGAGGCAACAGTCTATACCAGCGATCTGTCCTACGATTATGTGAAGATCAATGCGGACTATAGAACCTGAAGTATGAATTATGAAGTATGAAGT
>JAGFXN010000004.1 GCA_017861215.1 Deltaproteobacteria bacterium
ATCCTTTTAGCCCAGAGCCCAGAGCCCAGAGCCCAGAGCCCAGAGCCCAGAGCCCAGAGCCCATTATGCTAACCGACATTTCCATTAAAAACTTTGCCATCATCGACGCCCTGCAGATCTCTTTCGGCAGTGGCCTGAATATCCTGAGCGGGGAGACCGGCGCCGGTAAATCGATCATTATCGATGCCGTCAATCTGCTCCTCGGTGGGCGGGCTTCGGCAGATCTGATCCGATCCGGGGCCGATGAAGCCGCAGTGGAAGCGCTGTTTACCGTTGGCGGCGAGACAGCGCTGCTGCAGTTCCTTGCTGACAGCGGCGTTGATGCAGAAGACGAGCTGCTGCTCAAAAGAGTCATTTCCCGCTCCGGCAAAAACCGGATTTTCATCAACGGCTCCCTGGCGACCCTGGCGACCCTGGCGGAGATCGCCAGCCGCCTGGTCAATATCTACGGCCAGCATGAATCACAGACGCTCCTGAAGATCGAAAACCATCTTGTCCTGCTTGACGATTATGCCGGACTGGGCGCGTTGAAGGCGGAGTTTGCCGCTGTCTGGCGTAACTGTAGAAAGATTACGGAGAAGCTTGCCGCCCTCGAGAGCGGTGCGCGTGATGCGGAGCGGCAACGGGATATCCTCTCCTACCAGCTTGCCGAGATCGACAAAGCGCTGCTTGTTCCGGGGGAGGACGAAGAACTGGAGCGGGAGCGCAACCTCCTTGTCCATGCCGAACGGCTGCTGCAGAAAACTGGCTCGGCCTATGAGCTGCTCTACGACTCCGAAGAGTCGGCTCTCGGCACGTTGGGCACGGTCAAAACGGCGCTGCAGGAGGCAGCCGGAATTGACAGCGCGCTGGCGCCGCTCTGTGAAACCGTTGCTACGGCCATGCTGCAGCTGGATGACGCGGCGCTTACCCTGCGCGACTATGCGGCCAGGATCGAGTCTGATCCGCTGCGCTTGCAGGCAGTGGACGAGCGGCTTGAACTGCTCCGCAAGCTGCAGAAAAAATACGGCGCAACCATCGCCGAGATCCTCTCCTGCCGCGACAGGATGGAGGTTGAGCTGCTCTCGCTGACAGATCTGCAGGGCTCCCGCTCCGAGCTTGAGCGTGAGGCGGAGCGGTTGCAGACGCAATTGCGGCAGCAGGGAGAGGCGCTTGCCGCTGCGCGCCGGGATGCTGCCGGGCGGCTGCAACGAGCTCTTGAAAAAGAGGTGCAGCAGATGGCCATGAAGCATGCCGTATTTCAGATCTGTGTCGAGCCGCTGGCAGAACCGCGCGAGTCCGGTTTTGACCGGGTCGAGTTTCTTTTTTCTCCGAACCCCGGCGAGCTCCCCAAGCCGCTGGCAAAGATTGCCTCCGGCGGCGAGCTTTCCCGCATCATGCTTGCCATGAAGCAGCTCCACCCGGAGAGCGACGTGCCGACACTGATCTTTGACGAAGTTGATACCGGCATCGGCGGCGCCACCTCCTCTCTGGTCGGGCGCAAATTGAAAGCGGTGGCGGCGCGGCAGCAGGTGCTCTGCATCACTCATCTGCCGCAGGTTGCCGTTTTTGCCGACCATCACTATCTTGTTGCCAAAACTGTTGCCGCGGGGAGGACAGTCACCTCGCTGCAGCTGCTTTCCGGGGAGAGCCGCATCGACGAAATAGCCCGGATGCTCGGCGGGGTGACGATGACCGCCAAGAGCCGTGAACATGCTGCCGAGATGATTGTCACTGCCGAAAAGGCCTGAAGGGGTGAATGCCATGCTGCGCAAAGCACAGATAAACGATGTCAAGGAGATTCAGAAACTCCTGACGCATTACGCCAGTCGAGGCGATATGCTTTCCCGGTCTCTTTCCGAACTGTACGAAGCGATCCGTGATTTCTACATTGTCGAGGACGACGGGCTGCTGCTGGGGGTTGCCGCGCTGCACATCGTCTGGGACGATCTTGCCGAGATCCGCTCCGTTGCCGTTGCCGAGGATGCCGGGCGCAAGGGGGTGGGGACGGAAGTTGTCAATGCCTGTATAGCCGAAGCGCACCAGCTCGGCCTGAAACGTCTCTTCTGCCTGACCTACAAGCCCGACTTCTTTGCGAAGTTCGGTTTCAGGATCGTCGATAAGTCAGAGCTGCCCCATAAGGTCTGGGGCGACTGCATCAAGTGCGTCAAATTTCCTGACTGCGATGAAATCGCCATGATAATGGAGCTTTGATGGTGAATATCAGCGAACTTGCCGACAGTGTCGAGCGCCAGCTGCAAGGGCGCTCTCTTGATGCCTGGGAGATCATGACCGGGCAGTCACGTACCCTGTCGATCGAGGTGAAAGAAGGTGCGGTCGATACCTTCAAGTCGGCCGAACCGGTAGCTGTCAGCATCCGTCTGCTCAAAGGCGGGGGGCTCGGGTTCTCCTACTCGTCCAGCTTTGCCGCTGCCGATATCGAGAGGATGATCGCTGCCGCCCTGACCGGGGCGCAGGTTCAGACACCGGACAGCTGCAATCTGCTGCCGGCGCCAGCCGCATTCACGCCTATGCCGGAGCTGTATGATCCTGCTCTGGCGGCAGTGCCGGTTGCGGCGAAAATTGCCCGCGCCATTGAACTTGAACGGCTGGCACTGGCGGCGGACTTCCGTATCACCCGGGTGCGCAAGGCTGCCTACGGGGAAAACAGCTACGATGTTCATCTGCGCAATTCGCTCGGCATCTGCGCTGGTTACCGGGGAAGTTCGCTCTCCTGCAGCGTGGCGCCGCTTGCTGAAGCGGCCGGCGAGTCGCAGCTGGGGTGGGATTTCGCCTTTGCCAACAGCTATGAGGCGCTTGATATTGCTGCCATAGCAACCGGAGCGGCAGCCAGGGCCACCGCCATGCTCGGCGCCCGCACAATTACCTCCATGCGTGCTCCGGTGATCCTCGACAGTCGGGTGGCAGGTGAATTTCTTGAACTGCTTGCCCCCTCTTTCAGTGCCGAAAATCTTTTCAAGGGGAAATCGCTGCTCAAAGGGCGCGAGGGGGAGCGACTCTTTCCGGAAATTATCACGATCAGGGATGACGGTACGCTCGCCGGGGGGATGGCCACGGCTCCTTTCGACGGCGAAGGAGTTCCTGCGCAGAATACCCCTCTGGTGACGGGCGGTGTGGTCAACGGGTTTCTCTTTGATAGCGTTTATGCCGCCAGAATGGGGGCGGCAACCACCGGCAACTCGGCCCGCGCCGGGGTAAAGGGGCTGCCCCATCTCGGCATCAGCAATTTCTTCATCGAGAACGGCACGTCATCGCCAGCGGCCCTTCTTGCCGGGATATCCAGAGGACTGCTGCTGACTTCGCTGATCGGCATGCACACGGCAAATCCGGTTTCCGGTGATTTTTCCGTCGGCGCCACCGGCTGTCTGATTGAGAACGGGCAGTTGACCCAACCGGTGAAGGGAGTTGCCATTGCCGGCAATGTCCTGGAGCTGTTCAAAAACATCGAAATGGTCGGTAGTGACCGCCGCTTTTACAGTGCCGTCGGTTCGCCGTCTCTCAAAATAGCATCGCTGGAGATAAGCGGCGATTAGTGAACGCATTTATCCTGTATATCAGGGTCAGGGGTACTGCATGTATGTAGTCATTATGGCCGGCGGTTCAGGAACCCGTTTCTGGCCGCTTTCCCGAACAAGAACACCGAAACAGCTGATGTCGGTTTTCGGCGGGAAATCGATGCTGCAACGGACGGTTGAGCGGGTGCTGCCGCTTGCTCCGGAGCGGATCATGATTGTCACCAATGAAGAGCAGGCTGCCGAGACCGCCCGACAGACCGCCGGGTATCACGGCTGCCCGCTCGATATCGTTGCCGAACCGGTCGGCCGCAATACGGCGCCGGCGATAGCGCTTGCCGCGGCGATCATCGGCCATCACGATCCAGAGGCGACGATGCTGGTTTTGCCGGCCGACCATTATATCAGGAACGAGGCAGAGTTCTGCCGGGTAGCGGCAGCCGCCACAGAAGCAGCGGCAAGCGGAGCGCTGATTACGCTCGGCATAGAGCCGACCCGTCCGGAGACCGGCTACGGATATATCGAGGCGGAACCGGCACCTGCCGCGGCGGCCCAGCCGGTACGGTGCTTTGTCGAGAAGCCGGATGCGGCCAGGGCGATGGCATTTCTTGAAGCAGGCAACTTTTACTGGAACAGCGGCATGTTCATCTGGCGGGTCTCTGCTATCCGGCGTGAACTTTCCAGGCAGATGCCTGAACTGGCACTGGCTGTCAACTCCCTTGTTTTTGGTGAAGAGAACTGGGGACTGGAGGCGCTCACGCCGCAGATAAACGCCATCTACCCGTCTTTGAAAAGTGAATCCATCGACTACGGTGTCATGGAGCGGGCAACACAGGTCAAAGTCATCCCGGCCAGTTTCGGCTGGAGTGATGTCGGCAGCTGGAGCGCCCTGCCGGAGGTTATCGAGGCAGATGGCGACGGGATTGTTGCCATCGCCACAGCAGGCGTCATCAACATAGATTCAGCTGCTTCGCTGGTATACGGCAACGGCAAGATGATCGCCCTGGTAGGGGTTGATAATCTGATCGTGGTGGATACGCCGGATGCTCTTCTTGTCTGCCGCCGGGAGAGGGCGCAGGAGGTCAAGAAGGTTGTTGAAAAGCTTCAGCAGCAGGGTTTGCGGGAGTATCTCTGACCAATGAACGGCTGGACCGGAAAAATACTGCGGGTTGATCTGACCAAAGGCACCTCCTGGCGTGAAGATCTTCCGCCGGAGCTGCTTCATGCCTATCCCGGGGGGAGAGGTCCTGGTGTCAGGCTGATGCGCGACTACTGCCAGCTGCCCCCGGACGACCCGCAGATGCCCCTGATTTTCGCCGTCGGTCCGCTCTGCGGTACAGCTGCGCCGACAGCCGCCCGTCCGGGTGTGACTTTCTTACGTCCCTGAAATGAATACATCAACCGACCCGTCATATCCGCTTCTCAGGCAACGCCATGCGCTCAATATCTTTGCCTGGACGATTGCCGTTTCTCTTCTGCTGCATCTGGCTGCCGCAGTCATATTTTCCCTGCCCGGACGCTTTGCCCCGGCTGGCGGAACGCCGGTGTTTCTTGAACTGCAGAATCTGCTGGAAGCTCCGGCACCGGCTGAGCCCCGGATTCAGGAAGAGGCCGTTGATAAGCAACTGCCGGTTCCTGAAGCAGAAACAGCGCCGGAGCAGGTATCGGAAACGGCAAAACTCGAAAAGGCGGTCGAGAGCTCGCTGCAGAAAGCTGCGCAGACACCGGACGCCGTGCACGAGAGTGCCATAGGTCTCGGTATGATCTCCGGCCATTTTGCCAGCTTTGCCGAAGGCGCAACTCTCAAGGATGATATCAGGGTCTACTATTTTTCGCTGATGCGGCGGATTAATGAGGTCTGGTGGACCAGCGGCGCTGCCAAAGGTTTTTTCGGCAACGCTGCCGCGGTCAACCTGGTCATCTCCCGTGAAGGGAAGGTTCTTGCCTGTGATCTGCTGGAGAGTTCCGGCAACAGAGAGCAGGATAAGGCTCTCCTCGCTGCAGTCAGAATGGCGGAGCCCCTGCCGCCGCTGCCGCAGAGTTATCTGTGGCCTACGTTCAGCGCTCCCATCCGCTTCGTCCCGCCGTTGCGGCTGATGTTCCCCGGTTTTGGAAGCAAGAACAGATCGGGAATACAGCAAGGCGAGTGAAACAAGCAGCATGGTGCGTGTAGAAATTCCCTCCATGAGTTTTCATCGAGTTATTCCTGTATCCTCCGTTAATTTTTGGGAATACCTTGCCTGACAGCGAATGATTGTTGGCAGCATAACCGGCAGGATACAGAGATGTTCAGCCAGTTTCGATGGCGATGGTTCGAACTGCCGTCGATGAGCACGTTTTCCGGCGGCGGGTAGACCGAACCGTCCCGGGCACTCTCTTTCCTCTTGAGCAATTCCCTTTTCGCATGACGGTGTGCTATAGTAACTCATTAAAAAACAGCTCAGCGTACTTCACAAGGCAGCAGACTTGAACGATACGACCGCAACTTTCACCGCCTACGAAAAATTCATGATCACCATCCTGTCGCTGCTGCAGTTCACCGTCATCGTCGATTTCATGGTCCTCTCTCCCCTGGGCGCCATTCTGATGCCGAAAATGGCTATCTCGACCGCGCAGTTCGGGCTGGTAGTTTCCGCCTATGCCATCAGTGCCGGGATTTCCGGACTGCTGGCGGCCGGCTTTGCCGACAGGTTCGATCGCAAGAAAATGCTGCTCTTCTTTTACTGCGGATTCGTCCTCGGGACGCTGTTTTGCGGCGTTGCCGGCAGTTACCCGTTGCTGTTGGCAGCCCGGATTCTGACGGGGATTTTCGGCGGAGTGATCAGTTCGATCTCCTTTGCCATCATCGCCGATACCTTCCGGATGGAAGTCAGGGGGCGGGTGATGGGTTTCGTGCAGATGGCCTTTGCCGCCAGCCAGGTTCTGGGGATTCCCATCGGCCTTTATCTTGCCACCAGGTTCGACTGGCACGCTCCGTTCCTGATGATCGCGACGGTAGCTGCGCCGATCGGCATCGTCATCTGCCTGAAACTGCAACCGGTTACCGGCCACCTGCAAGGGAGCCAGGAGAAGAACGCCTTCGTCCACCTCTGGCAGACCGGGTCGAATCCTTTTTACCTGCGGGGTTTCATGGCGACGATGCTGCTGGCCACCGGCGGCTTTATGATCATGCCGTTCAGCAGCGCATTTCTGGTCAACAACATTCTCATTCCGGAGACGAGGCTGGCACTGATCTTCTTCATCACCGGGCTGGTTTCCATCATTACCGGCCCGATCCTCGGCATGCTTAGCGACAGCCTGGGCAAATACCGGCTGTTTTTCTTCGGGAGCCTGCTGTCGATGGTTATGGTGTTCATCTATACCAACCTGGGGCCAATTCCCATCTGGGTGATCATCCTGACCAACATCATCCTCTGGGTGGGAATTTCTTCGCGGATGATCTCTTCATCGGCGCTTATCTCCGGTGTGCCTGACATGCAGGACCGGGGCGCCTATATGGGAATCAATTCCTCTCTCCAGCATATTGCCGGCGGCGTCGCCTCATTCGTGGCGGGTCTCATAGTCTATCAGCCCAGCGGAACGGCGCCGTTGCAGCATTATGACACTGTCGGCTATGTCACCATCGGGACCATGATGCTGACTATGGTCATGATGTATTTCATCGACCGGCAGGTTTCGGCAAAACTGCAGGTTGTCCCTGTGTGACCGAAGCAACTCCTGATACTCGCTTTCATAGCCTGCATTCTCTTTACAAGGACCCTGTACCATGATCCAGCTCGTCGATATCAGCCGCCAGCACGGCTCCCAGATTCTTTTCCAGAATGCCTCCTTCCAGATTCTTCCCGGCACCAGGACCGGTCTGGTCGGTCCAAACGGCGCCGGCAAGACTACCATCTTCCGACTCATTACCGGCGAGGAACACCCGGATTCCGGCGATATCGTCATCCCGAAAAGGACGGTCATCGGCTATTTCTCCCAGGATGTGGGGGACATGTCCGGCCGGTCGGCTCTGGAAGAGGTGATGGCCGGCAGTGCTGCCACTGTCCGCCTGCGGGAGGAGTTGACGGAGATGGAGGCCAGGATGTGTGCGCCACTGGCGGATGACGCCATGGCGGCGCTCCTTGAGCGTTACGGCGAGGCGCAGGAGGAGTTTGAGCACCGGGGGGGCTACGATCTGGAGAACCGGGCCCAGGCGGTCCTCACCGGCCTCGGTATCGGTCCCGACGCCTGGCAGCGGCCGGTGGAGTCGTTCAGCGGCGGCTGGAAGATGCGCATTGCCCTGGCGCGAATTCTCACCTTGAACCCGGATCTGCTCCTGCTGGACGAGCCGACCAACCACCTGGACGTGGAGTCGATCATCTGGCTGGAAGAGTGGCTTGCCACGGAATTCAAGGGAATGCTCCTGATGACGAGCCACGACCGTGAATTCATGAACCGCACCGTGAGCCGCATTGTCGAGGTTGCCAACCGGACCATCACCACGTACAGCGGCGACTACGACTTTTACCTCCGTGAACGTGACATCCGGCTGGAGCAGCTGCTGGCAAGCCAGCGCCGCCAACAGGAGATGCTCGCCAAGGAGGAGGAGTTCATTGCCCGCTTTGCTGCCCGCGCCTCCCATGCGGCGCAGGTGCAGTCACGGGTGAAAAAGCTGGAAAAGATCGAGCGGATCGAAATTCCGCCGGAACAGCGGTCGATCAGATTCGAATTTCCCGAACCGCCGCGAAGCGGTGACGATGTGGTGAAGATGGAGGGTCTCGGCAAGGTGTGGGACCTTCCGGAAGGCGGGAAAAAGCCGGTCTTCGGCGGGGTCTCCGGAATGATCCGCCGCGGTGAGAAGGTGGCGGTGGTAGGGGTGAACGGTGCAGGGAAATCGACCTTCCTCAAGTGCCTTGCCGGCCAGACCGGGCCAAGCTCGGGGAGTGTCGTCATCGGCGCCAATGTGAACCCCGGTTATTTCAGCCAGCATGCCATGGAGGTTCTCGATCCGTCCCTGACGGTTTTCGAAACCGTACAGCAAGCGCTTCCCCGGGCCGGCATCGGCGTCATCAAAAACCTCTGTGCCGCCTTTCTGTTCCCTGGGGACGCAGCGGACAAGCGGGTGGCACAGCTTTCCGGGGGGGAGAAGAGCCGGCTCGTGCTGGCGACGCTGCTGGGGAGGAATGTCAACCTCCTGATCCTCGACGAACCGACCAATCACCTCGACATCCAGTCACGGGAGATTCTGCTGGCAATCCTGAAAGAGTTCGCCGGCACGGTAATTCTTGTCAGCCATGACCGGCACTTCCTGCGGGAACTCGTCGACCGGGTCTTCGAGATCGACCATGGCGAGATGCGGACCTACGAGGGGGATTACGACTACTACCTTCAGAAGAGCGGCCGCGAGGCCCACGGGGGGTAGAGGCAGAATCAGGGGCAACTGTGAGCGAAGGTGAGTACGTTGCTGCCGCCCGGATCTGAGTAAATGATTACACCTGTCGTTTCTGGATGAACAGGGCTGCTATTATTGGTAAAGCAGTCCTGTTTTTATTGCCGAGTCTTTTCGGGGATTGCCTTTGACCCTTTCACTTTCAAACTGACTCCCTCTTCGGTCAGTTTCACCAGGCCATCCCGGTAGAGTCCGCCTATCGCCTTTTTAAAGGTCTTCTTGCTCATCCCCAGAATCTGTTTAATGATTGCCGGTGAGCTCTGGTCATGCAGGGGCAAGCTGCCGTCATTGGCTGCCAGGACCTTCAGGATAACGTCCCGGGCGTCGGCCACCCCCTCATGTCCCACTTTGCGCAAGGTAACATCCAGCTTGCCGTCATCGCGCAGGCGCTTGACATACCCGGTCAGTTGCAAGCCGGTGTCGCTTCCGGCCGGCAATTCGTCCCGATACAGCAGGGCGGGAAAACGATGGTTGACGATTACTTTGGCGCCCAGTTCGGTGAGCTGCCAGATCAGCAGATCCACCGGCTCGCCTTCATGCAGTTCGGGTCTTGTCTGATCAAGGCACTCTTCTATACGGCCATTGGCAAACGGCCGACCCTGCTGATCGAGTCCGACTTTCACAAGGTAGCTTCTGCCGACCTGCATCCTGTCAGGCTGAAGGCTGAACGGCACGAGCAGGTCCTTTGCCAGGCCCCAGTCGAGAAATGCGCCATGCTGATCTACCGACCGGACCGTCAGCAACGCAAACTCGCCAGCCTGGGCCAACGGCCTGCGGCAGGTTGCCTGCAGCTCATCGGCGACAACCTGATAGAGGAAAACCTCCAGCTGTTCGCCAGGTGTAACCAGGGGCGCTTCCCGCCGGGGAAGATGCGCCAGCCGTTCGCCGGCCACCAGCCAGATGCCGCGCTGGTCAATGTGGGAGACCTTGAGGGTGTGCAGCCGGCATAATTCAGGTTGTGCAATGTTTCCCATACGCCTCTCCTACACCTTTTTCAGGAAACAGGTTTTCAGTACCAGGGTGCTTTTGCCTTCGCGGCACTCGATTTCCTCATCTTTAGAGGTCAGGCGGATGTTTTTGAACACCTTGCCCTGCTTCAGGTTGGCGGAAGAGCCTTTCACTTTGAGGTCTTTGATGACCTGTACCGAGTCACCGTCGCTCAGTTCCTTGCCGTTGCTGTCCTTGACTGCCATATGGCCTCCGTTTCTGGCGCAGAATGTTTTGCATACTCGGCCATGCTAAAGGTAATCCTGCTTCGTGTCGAGGAGTCTGTCGGACGTAACGGCAACCTGCTGTACATTCCACTGTCCGTTAGCAATGCATCTGACGCAACACAGCCGGGTTTTTGACCCGGCTGTGTTAGTGATAGCATGAATGAGCAAGGCAAATCAAGAAGACGATACGTCCCCTTAGCGAATCTTTTCCGTGCCGAAGGGGGACCCCCCTGATAGAGGCTGTACCGGCAGCGCGAGGCAGTCAGCAGGCATCGGCATATTGACCAGAAGGTTTTTGACGTCGGCAGCGGGCACGGGATGGCTGAAGAGATAACCCTGCATGTCATCACACCCCAGGTTGCTGAGGATTTTCAACTGGGCACCGGTTTCAACCCCCTCGGCAACCAGGTGCAGGCCAAACCCCCGGGCAATGCCGATAATAGCGTTGATTATCGGCAGTGTGCTCTGTTTCTGCGACACGTCGCGGACAAAGGACTGGTCAATCTTTATGGCACTGATGGGAAAGCTTCGCAGGTAATTGAGTGACGAGTAGCGAGTGCCGAAATCATCGATGGAGATGCGTACGCCTCGATCGCGCAGCAGGCGCATCTTGTCCACGACCCCCGGGGCATCATTCAGGAGCAGGTTTTCCGTAATCTCGATTTCCAGGAATTCTCCGGGAATGCCGTGGGAGGCCAGATGGGAGAATATCAGCTCGACAATGTCATCACGTTCAAAATCCAGCGGTGAAAAATTGATTGCCAGCCGCAGGTCCAGAAAGCCGGCTGCACGCCAGTGAGCCAGTTGGCAGAATCCCTCGCCCAGTACCCAATTGGTAATAGATGCTATCAGACCGTTCTCTTCCGCCAGCTCGATAAAGCCGCTTGGATTCAGCAGCCCATGCACCGGATGGCGCCAGCGGATCAGAGCCTCCAGGCCAACGATACGCTGGCTTTTAATATTTACCTGGGGTTGGAAGTGCAGTTCGAATTCTTCTTTGCTAACGGCCTGTCGCAGCTCATTTTCCAGCATAATTCGATCCTGATAGAAGCTGTTGCTCTCCGGGCAATAGAATTTCAAGCCGTTTTTGCCATTTGCCTTGGCTTTATACATGGCGAGGTCCGAGTTTCGCAGGAGGATGTCGGCGGTCTCTCCGTCACGGGGGTACACGGCAATGCCGATGCTGGCGGTAGCACGGAATTCATTGCCCTTGACAGTATACGGCGTCTTGAAATCATCGATGATCTTGTTGGCAATGATGGTTGCGTTTTCGGAACTATGCAGGTCGGGGAGCAGTACCGTGAATTCATCGCCCCCCTGCCGGGCAAGAGTGTCACCGGCACGCATACAGTTCTTCAGGCGGGCGGCAACCTTCTTGAGCAGTTCATCTCCTTCGGCATGGCCGTAGGTGTCGTTGACCAGTTTGAAACGATCCAGGTCGATGAACATCACCGCCATGATACTATTGTTGCGGGTGGCATGGGTTATCGCCAGCTCAAGACGGTCTTTGAAGAGCTGTCGGTTCGGCAGTTGGGTAAGATTGTCGTGCAGAGCCTGAAAGGTGATGGTTTCTTCGGCAAGCTTGCGCTCCGTTATGTCACGGGCCACACCATACGTGCCCAGATAGCGCTTTTTCTGCGTTGCGTCAGCGGATGGCTGCGTTTCCTTCTCGTAGATGCCTACGGCACTCAGCATGGTCACCACGTGACGATCTTCAAAAATCTTGAATTTGTCATTCTGCTTGCATTTCAAGCGGATCTCGAGATTCCTGATTGCCCGATTGTCGCTGCGCCTTTCATTGAAGGCGTAGACAGCCCGGTCCAGGTCTTCTTCATGAACTATGGTGAAGTAGGGACAACCGATCAGTTCTTCACGGGTAAATCCCAGCAAAGGCTCGATCCTGCTGTTTATAAAGGTGAAACAGCCGGTATCGTCAAGGGTGTAAATGATGTCTGGCGAGCTTTCTACGAGAAAGCGGTGCAACCGTTCCGATTGTTCAATGCGCGCCGTCATCAGGACGTTGGTACGTTTCAGGTGAAGGTGATTCAGGGCGCTGTGGACTTTGTGACGAATGTCGTCGATATCGTGTGGTTTGCGTACGAAATTCACCGCACCGTGGCGTAAGGCTTTGATGGCTGAGTCGATGCTGTCATCGCCGCTGATAAGGATGACGCTCGTTGATTTCTGATTATTGTTGATCCATTCCAGGATTTCCAGGCCGGAAATATCGGGAAGGTTTATGTCGAGCAGCACAAGAGCAATGTCATTGTTTTTTATCAGGGAAATGGCTTCTGCGCCGGTGCCGCATTCCAGGATGCTCCGAACGGAGCTTTCAAGCAGAGTCCTGAGCCCTGAGCGTATCAGGGGCTCATCGTCGACGATCAGCAGCTGTTCCAGGAAGACATGATTCAACACATTCTCCTTTGTCACAAAACCGGTCATATCGTATCCTTTCTCGCCTGAAGCAAACGAATTGTGAAGTCTGTTCCTTTTTCAGGGTAGCTTTGGCAGGATATCGTCCCGCCAAGCTGTTCAACCAGTGACGCGACTATCGAGAGGCCAACGCCGGAGTGTTCTGGTCGCCGGCCCGGATCAAGCGGTTGGAAAAGGCACTCGATGACATCGGGGGGGATGCCGGGGCCGGTGTCGCTCAGCTGGATTTCGACAGTGCCTCCAATATTGCCGCTATCTATGACGCGCGTCGCGATACGGAGACGGCCGCCATCCGGCATGGCTTCTGAGCTGTTTTTCAAGAGGTTGAGCAGGATCTGCTTCAGTCTGTCCCTGTCGGCCTTGGCGACAGGGAGTTCCGGCGCCAGATAGCTGTCGACAATTATGCCGTTGGCCTCGAACAGCGACTCACCGTAGAGGGCCATCATCCCCTCAATGACGCTGTTGACATTGACGGTTTCCACGGCCGGAGGCTGCTCGGCATGGTCGCCCAGGTTGCGGATAATCCGTTCTACCCGGGAGATTTCCTCCTTGAGGATGTCCAGTTCACGGCTCACTCCGGTGTCGCCGCCCAGTTTCTGGGAAACGATCTGCAGATAGTTGTTGATGATGCTGAGCGGGTTGACCACTTCGTGAACAACCTTGCGGGCTTTCTGCTCGAAGTGGCGCGTCAATTCCGCCTCGATCCCGCCACTGCAATCCCGCAGCATACGGAACGAATCAATGGTTTTGGCCGCTATGGAGGCGAATCCGGTCATCCAGTCACGGGATGCATGGCTGCGTGAGCACCTCTCCGGAGGAAGTCCGTACACCATGACGCCAATGGACTGTTCCCCGTTACGCATGGGGATGCACAAGAGCCCTTCTGCGCGTACTATCCGTCCAATCTGGATGTCGCTGAGGAAAGGGGTCGACGGATAGTCTTCATCATAGGAGGAACGCGGTCTGTTTTCCCTGAGAACAGCTGCCGCAAGGCAGTGCGCTGAATCGAGTTGAATCTCAAGTCGATTCAGCATGGGCGCCTGCCCCTTGATATCGGCACCGGTGAGCACATGCTTGCGGGGATGAACAACCAGAAATACGGGGCGTCCCAGGCCAAACAGAATCCGGGCTGATTCTCCCAGTGCCCCATACAGTGAGGCCTCATCGGGCAGGGAAAGCAGGCTCTGCTGCAAAGGCTGCATCACGGCCATTGTCCGTATCTTCGCCTCGAGATGCAATCTGGCTGCGTCCTTGTTGCGTCGTTGCGTAAATGACTGTTCGCGATCAATAAAAGCGGTGCCGAGAATTACCTGCCCAAGGCGGGAAAGGTCAACTCCCAGGGATGCAGCGCATTCGGCTACACGCTCGCTGGCATGCCGGCAGGCCTCGGAGATGCCGACAGCATCGATACCGAGAAGGGAGCTGACCGTTTCGATCTCTGCTGAAGGGATTTGCGGTTCATCTTCACCGGTGTCACAGTTGCTGAGTTTATGGGCGGACCAGACTATGCGGCTGAGAAGATCTGCCGACGCAATCTCCTCTGCGGAGTGGCGGTGGAACATGACAGCGTCTGCCATGAACGAGAGAAGGTCCCATTGTTCCACCAGCCGAGAACCGAGCACTGCGCGGTAGGCAACGTCAAGACTGCTCTGGCTGACTGTCAGCAGCGTCCCGTCAGAAGCTGTCTCGCCACTGAGACTGTACCCCTCAGCCAGTCCGCTTACCAGGAGCAGTTGCCCGATATCATGGAGAAGACCGGCGAGATGTGCTTCCTCAGCATCGGGGTACTGTAGTGCAATGGCCAAAGAGCGGGCCAGTTCTGCAACCCGCAGAGAGTTCCCCCAAAAGCCGGTGAAATCGAGACTCTGCTCGCCAATGGTCGGTGCAAAGACATTCTGGACTGCCATTGCGGTGGCAAGTGTCCGCAGCATCCGTATGCCGATGGCAGCCAGGCATGGCTCCAGGTTATAAACAGGGGTTTCTTTCCGGAAAGGCGGAGAGTTGGCAACCGTAATGAAGTGGGCAGTTAATGCAGGGTCCTGGGCAACAAGGGAGGCAATATCCCCCATGGGGGTACGCTCGTCTTCAACAAGGGACAGGAAACGAATCAAAACCTGTGGCAGTGGTGGCAACGGGATTGATTCAACGGCTTCCAAGATTGTCTGGGGGGCTCTTTCCCTCATGTATCCTTAGTTGGCAGCATCCGTGGCGTTGGTATCTTGTCAGTCTGTTGCAGATCCGTCTGCTCGGATTGTTGCACCTTGTCTGGATGCCGGCTGCTCTGCCCGCTTGCAGCACCCCAAGAAGCCTTTATTGTCACCGCCATGACAGCAGAGGACACGAGTCATCCCGAGACATAGGCATTTTCATTAAATGAAATCTATACTACTGTGCCTGGCAGTAAGTCAATGTGAAATCAACGGCACCGGCTGTATCGGCAGCTATAAATCCAGGGTGATTCTGCGCGGTCCTGGCGTGTGACCATGTCCTGGTGCTGGCTATCGTGCTTCTGTTGATGATCGCCTATGCAAGTTGTGCGTAGTAGCTGCCATGTCGAAAAAATAATATCGTTACACTTTACGGCTGATGCCATGCATAATTATTAAATGTTATAAAAAATGCATAAATGATGCCAAATTAAATATGCCTATATTAAGTGCAAGTTATCCTGCAAACAGGGCTGGTTGAATATGCCCTGTAAAGAATACCGACATATTCCAATTGTTGATTGTAAAATTCTCTCTGGCTGAGTTCGCTCGTCGGAAGCAGTGACGGTTAGTTCAGGACGTCCGGATATCGGTCTCTGCCATTGTCTTCCGGGCTTGCGGCCGGGGGCGGCCCGACAGGATCCTCGAAAGGCAGCTCCGGAGAAAGCTGCTGCAATGGGTCGCCGCCATGCAGGGGGCAGTTTGTGGCTGGCAGGTGTTCGTCGCTGTAGAACTCTTCCTGCGTTTGCGGGCAGCCGGTATTTGCCGGAAAGCCGGTCGCAGAGTCGATCGTCAGGCTGACCACCGATTCAGGCTGCAGGAAATCGACCGCCGGCCTGGCTGCGAGCGCCTGGCGCATGAACTGCTCCCATATGGGTGCTGCGACCGCCCCGCCGGTAAACCCTTTCCCTCCCGCTTTGGGTTTGTCATGTCCTACCCAGATGCCGGTCACCACCTGCGGAGTATAGCCGATAAACCAGGCATCGCGATAATCATTGGTGGTTCCGGTCTTCCCTGCTGCCGGGCGCTCCTGGGAGAACTTCTTCAGTCCCTTGGCAGTGCCGTAAGTCATGACATCCTGCAGCATGCTGGTGGTGACAAAGGCGGTTGCCGGGGATACGACCGTAGCCAGCAACGGAGGGTTCTCCGTTACCGTGTTGCTGCGGCGGTCAAGGATGCGGATAATGGTACGTGCTTCGGAGCGCACCCCGCTGTTCGCCAGGGGTGAATAAGCCTGTACCAGTTCATACAGGGTCACTTCTTCGGTGCCAAGGGCCTGGGACAGGTCATTGCCGGCGCGCAGCGGCAGACCCAGTCTGCCGGCAAAGGAGATATAATCGGGCACCCCGACCGCCTCCAGCAGTTTCACCGTAATGATGTTGTTGGAGTATGCCAGAGCCTTTCTGAGGGAGAGCGCTCCGTACTGCTCTCTGCCATAGTTTTGCGGTGTCCAGGTCTCGTTGTTGCCACGGCTGTAGGCTACCGGCGCATCATTCCAGATGCTGCCGGCGGTAAAACCCTTGTCCAGGGCTGCGGCATAGATCAGCGGCTTGATTGCCGAGCCGGGTTGACGTCTGGCATGGAAGGCGCGATCATAAGCACTTTTGGCGTAGTCGACGCCGCCCACCGCTGCCAGAAGATCACCGGTAGCGATGTCCAGGCTGAGCAGTGCCCCCTGCAGCTGGGGAGAAACCCGTTTGACCCCGTCACGCAGGGTCTGTTCCGCCAGCTTCTGCAGGTTCAGGTCAAGCGCAGCGGTTATCTCCAGACCCCCCTGCTCGCCGATCTCTCTGCCGTACTTCTCGATTACACTGCTTTTGATACGGGCCAGGTAGTACGGCGCCTGGTTTGGCTGGGTAAAGGTTACCTTTTGGGCCCGCAGCTCCTGTTTCTGCCTGGCGGTGAGCATCTTCACTGCCACCATCCGCTGCAGGACCACATCCCGTCTTCCCATCACCCTGACTGAATCACCACGGGGATTGTAGCGTCCGGGGTTTTTCGGCACGCCGGCCAGCAGGGCGCATTCGGCGGCGGTAAGCTCTTCCGGGTTCTTGTCGAAGTAGAGGCGGGCGGCCTGGGCGATACCCCAGGCGCCGTTGCCATAATAAATTTCGTTGAAGTACATCTCAAGGATCTGCTTCTTGGTGTATTTCTGCTCAAGCTCAACCGCCATGACCCCTTCCTTGAGTTTCCGGTCAATGGTCTTTTCGCCGGAGAGATACTTGTTCTTGATCAGCTGCTGGGTGATGGTCGATCCACCCTCGGCCAGCTTACCCTTCACGACATCCTTTACCAGAGCCCGGGCAATGCCGCGAACATCAATGCCGCCGTGCTCGTAAAAGCGGGCATCCTCCACTGCCACCAGCGCATTCTGCAGGAAAACCGGAATCCGTTCGATGGGGGTCCAGTACCTCCCTTCCGGGAGGATCCGGCCGACGAAGCGCCCCTCACGATCGAAGACCTTGATGGAGGAGTAGCCGGATTGCAGGAGGGGATAGGCGGCGATAGTCTCTCCGGCGAGGGCCGGTACGGCCAGGGACAGGAACAGACATAACAGCGATGCGGTGAGGGACAACTTTTTATTCAGCAGCAGCGAAGCATGGGCAACCAATTTTTACTCCTGCACACAGATTGGGGTCGATCATCATTAAAAAAACATTTGCAATACGGAGCAACAGAGCGGCTGATGAAAACAAGGGGGCTTCAGTCCAAAAAAGCAAGTTTCAGGCTGCCGTCCTGGTGATTGAAGATTCTCTGGTGCCATCATGATTTTTCGGTTGCCCGCTCAGAAGCGCCTGTTTTTTGACGTTGCTCTCTGTTGGTGCTACGGTTTTTTTGGGATCATAGTGACCGTAGTGTCAAGCATACAAAACGAAGGGAAGCGCGTCCAGATAATACTCTCAGTACTGATGCCGGCAGGCACTGCAAGAGTCCCAGGGTTTTCGGGATAGTTGTTTGCGTGCATGGCTGCTGCTTCAAGGAGGATCGGCGCTGGGACAGCTGCGGGTATCAATTTTGATGCTGACTGAAAATTACTGCCAAGTCACCGGCAACCTCATGAAAGACATTGAGGACTCTTGGCTCGAATTGACTGGCAAGGTTTTGTGTGATTATCTCACAGGCTGTCTGGTGATCCAGGGGATATTTATAGGATCTTTTGCTGCGTAAAGCGTCATAACAGTCGCAGATGGTGATGATTCTTGCCTCAATCGGGATTTCTTCCCCCTTGAGGCCTGCGGGATACCCTGTCCCGTCCCAGCTTTCATGGTGGTTCAGGGCGATCCGGGCTGCCATCTGTATGGTAGGGTGGGGGGAGTCGGCGAGTATTTTCCCGCCGATTACCGAGTGATTTTTCATTATTTCCATTTCAGCGGCATCAAAGCGTCCCGGTTTCATCAGTATGTTGTCAGGAATGCCGATTTTCCCCACGTCGTGCATCGCACTGGCGAACCTGATTGATTCGATAAAATCCGCCGGCATCGCCAACGCCTCGGCAATTCTTGCCGCGTAAAGGC
>JAGFXN010000273.1 GCA_017861215.1 Deltaproteobacteria bacterium
CTCTTTTCCAGCCGAGACGGCTGCGCACGGCAGTCTCCAGATCAACGCCGGCAAACTTTTCCGGCCTCTCCAGCGCAGCAATGAAGGCTGGCAGCCATTCACCGGCACTAGCAAGCAGAGCGGCATCGCTGACATCCGGCCAGCCATCATCAGGAAAAAAGGTGCGCAGAAAAAGAACCCGGGCTTGCAGCTGCACGGCATGTGGCGAGGGAAGCAGCAGATCGCTGCCTCCCGACCGGCCGATATGGTCAAGCACGGTCCGGATGATGTCTTCCGGTTCCGCTCGCACCACCCTGCTCTGCAGGGTAATTGCCCCGAGCAGCTCTTCTTCCCTGGCGGTAACCCGCCGCAACGCCTGGTCCCAAACTGCCCGCCGTCTGGTGCTGACGATGCCGGCAAAAGATTTCCTGATGGCTTCCAGCTCCAGCGATGATGCGGAAAAGATCCGGCCATCGCCGCTTTCGCCGCCATCCATGGTAATGACAACGATGAAAGCTGCGTTGCTGATGCCGGAGCGGGCATCAAGCGTCGCGCCCTTGCCGTTCGCCAGCAGATAGCGCCTCGATCCAGGCTCTCGCTGGGCAGCAATCCGGTCCGGGAAGGCTGCGGCAGCCAGCAGCGACACGCTGTCGACAGCAGGAAGATAGTCGCCTGCCCTGATGGCGGCAATCCGCTGCAGTTGGGCGGAAAGACGGGCTACGGCTCGAATTGCCGCACTGTCAGTCCCGCCCGCCGCAGTCAGGCCGGCAGGAGAGCGTCGCCATTCCTGCAGTGTCTCCAGCCGGTCAACAAGATCAGATGAAGTTGCCAGGGTCTGCCCCCGGCCGCTGCGGCTGAAGTCGCGCTCGACAAGAATGGCGGCAATATCCGCCCCCATGGGACCGCAACCGCTGTCAAGCGCGGTGATCAGGAGCCTGGCGATTCGGGGCGGCAGCGGCAGCGCCGCTACTCTCCTGCCGAGGGGAGTAATCCGGTCGGCAGCATCGAGAGCGCCGAGCAGCCGCAGCGTCCGCCGTGCCTCAAGGAGCGCCGCCGGGGGTGGCGGATCGGACCAGGCGAGTCTCTCCGGGTTGTTTACCCCCCATAAAGCCAGGTTCAGAGCCAGTTCACCGAGATCTGCAGTCAGAATCTCCGGAGGATCGAATGACAGCAGCGCATGATGCTGGTGCTCACTCCAGAGACGGTAGCAGCTGCCCGGCTGCAGCCGCCCTGCCCTTCCTGCCCGCTGCGCGGCAGACGCCCTGGAAACCCTTTCGGTCACCAGCCGGTCAAGCGCCCGCGACCGGTCAAACCTGGATCTCCGCACCAGGCCGGAGTCAACGACAACCGTTACCCCTTCAATGGTAAGACTGGTTTCAGCAATATTGGTGGCAAGCACCACCTTGCGGCACTTTGCCGGAGTAATTGCCCGCTGCTGCTCCGCAAAAGGGATGTCGCCGTACAGAGGCAGAAAAAGGATGCCGCCACCAGGGTGCTGCTCCTGCAGTAAAGACAGCGCTCGGCGGATCTCACCCGAGCCGGGAAGAAAGACGAGAATATCGCCCCTGTTCTCCCTGAGCGCCAGCGACACGCTCTGCACAACGCCGGTCACGGTGTCAGCGGCAGGGCTGCCGAGATAGCGTATGCTTACCGGATGGATGCCGCCGTCGGAAAAAACTGTCCGGGCATGCGGCACAAGGGCGGCAGTCTTGGCAGCGTCAAGTGTGGCGGACATGATGATGATTCTGAGTTCGGGGCGAATGGTCTGTTGCAGGTCGAGGCAGAGGGCAAGTGCGGTATCGGCGTGAATGGTTCTTTCGTGGAACTCGTCAAAGATCACCGCACCGACAGCTTCAAGATAAGGGTCGCTCTGCAGTCGCCTGGTAAGCAGCCCTTCGGTGATGATCTCCAACCTGGTACGAGAGGAAGCTTTCCGGTCAAACCTGACTGCATAACCGACCGTCCCTCCGACTTCCTCACCCATCTGCCGCGATATCCAGCCGGCAAGATTGACAGCCGCAAGGCGGCGCGGTTCGAGCATGAGGATCTGACGCCCTGCCAGCCAGGGAGCATCAAGAAGCGCTGGCGGTATCCTGGTACTCTTGCCGGAACCGGGCGGGGCCTGAATAACGACTGTCGATCCTTCCGCAAGGACGGCAAGGATCTCCGGGATGATGCTTTCGACAGGCAGTATGGTCATGGAACCAGTTGACGCAGCTCCTCGACTGTCAACCCGGAGAGGGACGCCACCACCCGGTCTGCCGCCGCAAGGGCGCCTGCCGGATAACTGTTGCTCACCGCCAGCACCTGCAGGCCGGCGCCTTTGGCTGATTGAATCCCTGCGGGGGTATCCTCGATGGCAACGGTCTGCGCGGCAGTGATGCCGGCGTCGGGATAGAGCATCTGCAACTGCTCGACTGCCAGCCGGTAGCTCGCCGGATCCGGTTTGCTCGCGGCCACGTCTTCGGCCGTGACCAGGCAGTCAAAGGCGTCTGCCAGCGAGATCATCCGCAGCACCGGCTCGATGTCCGAGCGGAGAGCGCCGCTGCAGATTGCCAGCGGCACCTTGCCGGAAAGCGCCCTGACAAGTTCGACAACACCGGGATACGGCACGACTCCTTCGGCGGCGACATCGTGGAATAACGCCGCCTTGGCGGCAATCAGACCGGCAAGAGTG
>JAGFXN010000274.1 GCA_017861215.1 Deltaproteobacteria bacterium
GTTTCCAGTGATTCTCCGGGAGCCAGTGCGCGCACCGTCCCGTCCGGCGTCGGCCGGTAGCCGGTAAATATTTCGTAGCAGAAGAGCAGCACTGCCTGGGCAAGGTTCAGCGAGCCGTACTCGGGAGAAGTGTCTATGGTTGCCTGCCAGCGGCAAAGAGCCACTTCCGCCGTAGTCAGGCCGCTATCCTCACGACCGAAGACAATGGCGGCCCTGTTAGCGGCGGCATCGGCAGCAAGCCTGGCGACAATCTCCTTCGGGGTAAAGATCTCCTGCCGGTACTTGCCATGCCTTCTGGTAGTAGCGATGGATAGCGGCGTATCCGCCAGCGCAGACTCCAGATCCGGAAACAGCCGGGCGTTTTCGAGAAGATCCCTGGCAGAGACCGCGAACTTGAGCGCTTCAGGATGATCGATCTGGCAGGGGTTTACCAGCTTCAGACTGGCCAGTCCCATATTTTTCATCGCCCGGCAGACCATGCCGACATTACCGGGACTCTGCGGCTCTACAAGGATTATCGAGATGTTTTCCAAAACCGGCACCAGAACCTCTGCACAGACTGTATTGCGGCGACAAAAGAAAAACCGGCAGCAACAGTTGCACTACCGGTTTTGATTCAGGAACAGTATGGGTGAAGAACGCTATTTTTTATGACATCCCTTGCAGCCAACCGGGCCCTTCTCAAGCAGGTCATGGCAGGCGATACAGAGTTTGTGCGCTGCTTCCTTGCCCCAGTTGTCGATTACACCGAGCTTTTTATCATGGCACTCCCAGCACTGGTTATTGACCAGTTTCTGGTGCCGGTGATGGCTGAAATCGATGGTTTTGGTGGCACCCATTTTAAACTTGATGACGTCCGGCCCGAGATAGTCTGGCTTGGCAGCCTGAACCTCGGTGGAAGAAAAGAATGCGGCAACAGCTAAGGCTAGAAGAAACAGGTATCTGCTCATGGAAGCACCTCGCATATAAAGTTTTATTCTTTTTAGCAGATATTGCACAGGAGTCAACAATTATTGAGAATTATTGCCATTCTGCGGCAGTCACACCGGCAGAAAATCCTCTTTGCGACGGATTCGCGCCAGAGTGGCAACGATCAGCCTGACGGCATTTTCCAGATCAACGGTATCCAGAACCTCCACCGGGGTATGCATGTAACGGAGCGGGATTTTTACCAGCGCCGTCGCTACCCCGCCGCGTGAAATCTGCATCACATTGGCATCAGTCCCGGTAGCCCGCGGAATGCCGGTAAACTGCACGGCAATGCCTTCCTCTGCCGCCGTCTTCGCCAACAGCTCGAAAAGAGCGGGGTTGATGTTGGCGCCGCGCGGCAGGATAGGGCCTTTGCCAATAGCAACATCGCCATTATGTTTCCGTTCGACGTCCGGCTGGTCAGTGGCAAAATCCACTTCCACGCAGATGCCGATATCAGGGTTGACATTGTAGCTGCTGGTAGAACCGCCTCTCAATCCGATCTCCTCCTGCACCGAAGAGACTCCGTACAGATCAAGGGAAAGCTTTGTCGCGGCAGCAGCGACCTGCCGCAAAACCTCGGCAACGACAAAACTGCCGGCCTTGTCATCAAAACCTCTGGCTGTTACCCGCGAGCCGTGAAGACATTGGAACTCCGCGGCAAACGTGACCGGATCACCGACCCGGACGAGACTTTCCGCTTCCTGCCGGTCGGCTGCACCGATATCGATATACTGCGCTTCAAGCTTGATAACCGTGTCACGCTCTTTCGGTTCGATCAGATGAATCGGCTTTCTGCCGATCACGCCACGGACGGCACCGTGCTGCGTATGAATATTCACTGACAGCCCGGGCGTCAGATGCGGGTCCACGCCGCCAATGGCTGCGAACCAGAGGAAGCCCTTGTCATCGATGTATTTGATCTGCAGACCGATTTCATCGCTATGCCCGACCAGCATCACCCGGGGAGAGCCCTCGCCCGCACCGGGGATATTGCCGTAGACATTGCCCAGCACGTCAGTAGTCACGGCGGCAAACGGTTCAATGTATGCCCTGAACAGGCGCTGGGCAGGCTGTTCATACCCGGAAGGACTCGGCGCTGTCAGCAGCGCTTTCAGAAAATCCAACGACTCGTCTCTCATGCAACCTCCGCTGCGCTACCCGGACTGAACACCTTTACATCGGATACTTGCCCATCTCTTCAGGATTCATTCTTTCCAGCAGTTCAAGCAGTTTTTTTTCATCCAGCAGATCGCCCGTCGCCACACCACTATGATCGACCAGAGAAGAACTTGCCAGCGACTCTTCGGAAATGCCGACGGGGAGCTTGTACTTGATTGCTGTCAAAAGGGCGGTAATAAGCTCGACCCTGACCCGTATCTCGCCAGTCTCACCTTCCAGGCAGACATCGGCAAGATAACCGCTCCCGGCAGTGCCGTCGATGAGCACATCAGCCACCTTGAGATTGACAGCCGCCAGGACTGAATCCAGCAGATCGCTTCGCTCTTCTTTGCCGGAAAGACGGCTGGTTACGAGATCTGCGGTTATGGAGAGGACATCACCCATTTCCAGCCAGAGAGGAAAGGTTGTCTCTTCCGCTTCATCCTTGAACAGCGCCAGAGGCTGCATGGCATCAACGGTAAAGCCTACAATATGCAGATGGCGGTAATCCTTCGCTTTATGAGT
>JAGFXN010000076.1 GCA_017861215.1 Deltaproteobacteria bacterium
TCGACAAAGGTGATGTCGCCCAGTTCGTGCGCTGCATGGTCGCTGATGCCGACCGTTGCGGTGGTGCCGCTGATTTTGACCCACTCGTGCTCTTTGCTGAAAAAAAGTTCCATGAAAATTATCTCCTCCCGATAATGTCTTCTGTCTTCTGTCTTAAGCCTTCAACCTTCCGCCTTCAACCTTCAGCCTTTATTATCAGTTCCGCAGCGAGCCGCCCCGGTAGAACGGGAGGCTGCAGATCTCTGCTTCCATGGTAACCTTGTCATGACAGATCTTGAGCGGGGTGCCGGGTACTGCCAGCGCTGGCGGCACAAAACCGATGCCGATGCCGCAGCCGAGCATCGGCGAAAAGGCACCGCTGGTGACGACGCCGACCGGGTGTCCATCGGTGGCAATGGTGTAGTCGTGCCGTGGGGAGCGGCGGCTGGATACCCGGAAAGGAGCCTTCAATCGTGTCAGCCCTCTCCCTTGCTGCCGCAGCAGAGCCTCTCTGCCGATAAAGCTCTTGTCGAAATTGACAAAACCCTGCAGTCCGGCTTCAAGCGGGGTAATCTCCTCGTTCAGGTCGCTGCCGTACAGGCTGTAACCGACTTCGAGCCGGAGCAGATCCCTGCTGCCGAGCCCAGCCGGTTTAACCCTGTCGTCGGCGAGGAGAAGCTGCCACAGTTCCACTACCTTGCCGGCGGGGAGGAATATTTCGAAGCCGAGTTCACCGGTATAGCCGGTGCGGCTGACCAGCGCCTCGACGCCGAGAACGGTAGTGGCGGTGAATTTGAAATAAGGGAGATTGCAGGCCTCCGGGTCGAAAAATCTTGCCAGTACCTCACGGGCCAGCGGTCCCTGCAGGTCGAGTTTGCCGGTTTCGGTGGTGATGTTCTCCAGCCTGCCCCCGGGAAGACGGCTCTGGATAACGGCAAAATCATTGTGGGCGGTGGCCGCGTTGACAACGATCATCGCCTTGTCAGCGGCAAGCCGGAAAACAATGAGGTCGTCGATGATGCCGCCCCGCTCATTGAGCAGAAAGCCGTAGCGGGAGCGGCCGACCGGAATGCCGGCGACGGAGAAGGTGAAGACATCTTCCAGGCCGTCGGCAACGATATCCCCCTCGAAGAGGAATTCCCCCATATGGCAGATGTCAAAGAGTGCCGCCCGTTCCCGGCAGGAGCGGTGCTCGGCAATGATTCCCTCGTACTGGATCGGCATATCCCAGCCGCCGAACGGCGCCATCAGGGCATTCAGCCGGCGGTGTTCGGCATTGAGAGGGGTGAGTTGAAGCTGTTCCATATGCAGTCTCCTCCTGAGAGCTGATCACTTTATGCTATCAGCCCGGTTTTGTAAAGAAGATGGCGGCCAGCTTTTTACTGCTCCGGCGATTAAACATTCAAACCCTGTCTGTAGGGGCGGGGTTCCCCCGCCCCAGATTGGGCGCGGCATGCCGCGCCCCTACCATTCAAATGTTTATTCACCGAAGCAATAGTCAAGTTACATTTCTGCCGGTCAGCTTCCGCCAGCCGCTGCCCGCCATCTCTACCAGTCCTGCCAGTGTCCGCTCGTAGAGCCTTTTCGTCGGGATTCTGTTGACCGTGAAGGTGCCGTCGGCTTTTTCGAGGCTGATCCGTTCGCCATTTTTAAGCCGGCTTACCGCCTCATAATGTTCGCCGTCGATGCCGAGCAGAAAACGGAAGGTACCGGCCTGGGTACGACAGGAGACCAGCAGTATGGAGTTCAGCGGCGCGCCGCTTTTATGGTCGAAGCGGGTGGTGGCGGTGACAAAGTGGCCCTCTGCTCCGGCCTCGCCGATGATCGAGTCAAGGGTGGCATCCGCGGGCTTGAGCTGTCCCAGTTTCGGCAGCCCCCACGGCTTGAACGGCTGCGGCGCTCTTGCCTGGAAGCTTTCGCTCCGTTCCAGAAGAATGACGACATTATTGTTGATCGGCCCGCCGATGGAGTGGGACAGGCCGGCCTTGAAGCGGCGGAGCAGGAGCATCTGATGGTTTTCCACCACCTGGATCATGCCGGTAGCGCCCAGCGGGTGGCCACGCCCTTTCAGCCCGCCGGTCAGGTTGGTGGGGAAGAGGCCGCGCTTGCCGGTGATGCTGTCGTCAAGCAGGGAGGTGACCAGCTTTGACTTCGGTACCAGTCCGAGGTCGACCATGTTGATCGGCCCGAAGCCGTTGAAGGGGTCGTGCATGTTGACATGGATGGCTCCGGCAAAGGAGCGGATATCCTTGATGCCGGCCATGCCGTACGCCTCGGCCGCGGCCCTGACCGTGGCCGGAAATGAGTGGAAGTAGAGCCGGTCGGCAATGGTCGGGATGTCGGTGGCGCTCCCCACTCCGGCAACAAGTACATCTTGGGGCTGAGACGTGAGGATGAGACAGGCGACCCCGTCAGACATGGGGCAGAAGTCGTGCAGTCGCAGCGGCGACCAGTAAAGATAGTTCCTGCCGTCGGCAATCTGCCGGTAATACTCTGCCAGCGGGAGTTCAAAGCCGAGATGGGCATCCGGATTGCGGGCGGCGAAGCGGTGCGCCCTCTGGGTGAGGAGGGCGGAGAAAGCGGTCCACTCATCGCTGGAGAGCTTGAGCCGTTCGATCAGAGCGCGGGCGACAAGAGCGCCGCAGGCCGGCATGGAGAGTCCGTATTCGGCCTCATCCCGGTCGATGACCCCGGCAACGATCCTGGTCGCCTCCTGCGTCGAAGCATCGCTCATCTTCTGGATGCCGATGGCGAGGACATGGTCGCAGCGTCCCGAGGCGACCTGGAGGTAGGCGTATTCCACCGCGGAAGCGCCGGAAGAAGAGGCGGTATCGATCAATACCGATTTTGCCCCTGATATGCCCAGTACACCGGAGACCTTCGCCGCGGTGTTGTCCACTCCGGAGAAGGCAACCGGGTTCTGGCAGCCGACTATTACCGCCTCGATATCCTTCTGCCTGATGTCGGTCTCGGCGAAAACGGCAGAGGCTTTTGCCGCCATTTCCAGAAAGGTGAGTTTTTCGCGTTCAGACCCGGTATATCTGCCGACAGGAGCCATCCATGAGGCGGCAACATACACTTTACGGGGGTGGAATGCACTGTTCATGAAACTGCTCCTGGCGACGGTTTCGTGCCTCAGGTGATGTGTATTTCAGCCTGACTCCGGCTGCCACGGAGCCCGGAGCCTGTTAATTTTGCTGACGGGACCGGTACTGCACGTTTGCCTGCAAAAGCAGACAAGGCCCCGGTCAGTCGCTTGCCGGCCGTATGATCAGGTTGAGTACAAAGCTGATGACGCTGAAGGCCAGCGCCCCCAGCATCGCACTGCCGAAACCAGCCACACTGAAACCGGGAACGACCCAGGCGGCCAGAGCGAAGACAACGCCATTGACGACAAAGGTGAAGAGTCCGAGGGTGAGAACCGTGACCGGCAGGGAGAAAAGGGAGATGATCGGCCGCAATACCGCGTTGAGAAATCCGAGCACGAGGGAGGCAACGACAAGGTTTCCGGTCCCCGCGACGGCTATGCCGGGTACGAGGCGGACCACGGCAAAGAGGGCCACGGCGTTGATGATTATTCTCAGGAGCAGTCCAGTCATGATGCGTATCCTCTCTGGTGTAAGTGTCCGGGACCGGCGCCGCGCCAGGGCCTTGTCAGACCGCTGCCGGCAGTATGCGGGGTCTGCGGGATCACACCGGTTTGCCGGGCAAGTCCCGTTGTTTTATCAGAATTGCTTCAATCAACTGCACACTTTTCCTGAAATCGATCGGTTTGGAAATGTAGGAATCCATGCCGGCGGCGAGGCATCTGTCCTCATCCTCCTTGAGAGCATGGGCAGTCATGGCGACGATGGGAATATGCCCGCCGCTGGCGCGCTCCTTCTCCCGGATAGCGGCAGTGGCCTCGAAACCGTTCATGAGCGGCATCTGTACATCCATCAGAATCAGGTCGTAGCGCCCGGTTTCCCACATTTCGAGCACTTTATGACCGCTGTCGACGAGGTCAACGTCGAAATGTGCCCGCTTGAACATCAAGTCGAGCACCTGACTGATCACCTGATCGTCCTCGGCAACGAGGAGCCGCGGTTTTCTCTGCTCCGCAGGAATGGGGGCGATCCCCGCCGCCGCCTTTTCCCCTGCGGCAGGGAAGGCGTCGGCTTCACTGAAGGGGATGGTGCAGGAAAAGGTGCTGCCTTGCCCCGCTTCACTGGTGAAAGTAATGGTCCCCCCCATACGTTCAACTATCTCTTTGCTGATGGCAAGGCCGAGGCCGGAGCCGCAGTAGCTGCGGGAATGCGAAGCATCCACCTGGCTGAAGACGCCAAAGAGGAGGTGCTGCTTGTCCTCGGGAATGCCGATACCGGTATCGGCAACAGTGAAGGTGACCTCCCGTTTGCCTCCGGGTGTGCTGCCGCCTGACACGACGCGTATCGCCACCTCCCCCTTTTCGGTGAACTTGACGGCATTGCCGGCCAGGTTGGTCAGGACCTGGTTGAGTCGTACCTGGTCGCCAATCAGCGCCTCCGGCACATCGTCAGCCACGGTGAAAACGAAAGCAAGTTCCTTGCCCTTCGCGACCGGCAGCAGGATGTTGTAAGTAGTTTCCACGCATTGCCGTATGGATAACGGCTGTTCCTCTATCGAAAATTTTCCCATCTCGATTTTTGTCAGATCAAGAATATCGTTGAGTAACCGGATCAGGGAAAGGGCCGATGTCTGGGCAATTTCGATACATTCACGCTGCTCTTTTTCGAGGTTGCCGGTCAGGACGAGATCGAGCATGCCGATGACACCGGTCATGGGGGTGCGCAGTTCGTGGCTCATGTTGGCGAGAAACAGGCTCTTGGTCCGGGTGGCCGCTTCGGCCGCTTCTTTGGCCCGCCGCAGCTCTTCCTCGGACCGCTTGCGCTCGGAGATATCGCGCGCTACGTGCACCGAACCGGTCATCCGCCCTTCCTGGTTCAACAGGGGGGTCGTGGAGACGAGGAAATCCCCGCCCATGCTTTCTACAAAGACCTCCTCGGCATGTTCCTCGCCGTCGTCCAGCGTCCTGGAATGTGGACAGAATTCAGGCGGCAGAATCGACCCGTGGATTGCCTGGTAACAATGCAGGCCCACGCAATCCCCGGGTGCACGGCCGAGTTGTTCTGCCATGGCCCGGTTGACGCGCGCTATCCGGTGCCGGTCATCAATGATGGCTATCAGGTCGGGCACACTGTTAAAGGTCAGTTCCCACTCATCCCTGGAACGGCGCAGTTCTTCCTCGGCCTGCTTCCGTTCCGTGATGTCAATGTTGACGCCGGTCAGCCGCAGGGGGGTGCCGGCGGCGTCCCGGTAGACCTGAAAACGCCCGAAAATCCAGTGCTCGCTGCCGTCGGGCCAGACGACACGCCATTCACCCTCAACCGGTTCTCCCGTTGCAAACGTCTTATTCACCAGATTGATGGCCTCGGCCCGGTTTTCGGGGTGCACCAGGTTCTCCCATGCAGGCTGGGTCATGCCGAACTCGCCTGGCTCCAGCCCGTACATGGCCTCAAGCTCCGGGGTCCAGCGGTTCAGCCCGGTCTGCAGGTTCAGGTCGAAGGAACCGATGCGCGCCGCCTGCTGCGCCAGCCGCAGCCGTTCCTCTTTGTGGTGGAGCGCCTGGGTGCGCTCGGCTACCGCTGCTTCCAGCCGGTCATGGCTCCGGTGCAAGCGCTCCGCGACTACACTCATGAAAATGCCCATGGCAGAGAACAGCGCCAGGCCGAGGGCATCGGCTGGATGCGCAATCCCGAAACCGGTGGGGTGAAGGATGTAATAGTCTGCCAGCAGTGCAGCTGTTGCGGTGAAAACGATGCCCGGACCCAGGCCTGCAGCCAGTGCCACGATTATGACCCCAGGGTAGAAGATAACGTAGTGGGGCAGACTCCCGCCGGCAAGGGACTCCAGCCCCCAGCGGAGCAGCAGGGCCGCTACGGCCGCCAGCAGCGCGCCCACGTATCTTGCATACATATATGTCCGGGGACTCATGACCATCCCCTTGCTGTTGCGAGCCGGCTGCGCCTTTCATGACCGCTCCGGTCTCTGCCCACCGCAGTAACTGCAGAACCGTACGCTGCCGATACTCCGGAAAACCGGCTGCCGCGGACCCGGTTCCAGTTGTTTGTGTGCAGCTCTCCGCTCATCTGCCCGCCTTCCTCTTCCCGCCACTGTTGTGCGTGTTTTTCCGGCAGTGGAAAGTTTGAAACCAATTAAAAATTAATCTGATTAGTATCGATATTCAGCTATGGCAAGTCCGACTGGGTCAAAACCATGAACCGCCCGCTTCCTGCGGTTGCTCACCGAAAGCAGGCGCTTCTAAGCGAGACGCAAAGGACGCAAAGGAAACGCAATGCTTTTCAAGGGTTAACCCTTTTGTTCAGGTTTTCTTCGCGTACCTTGCGTTCCTCGCGGTTAACATAGGTTTTATGGTCGGCTGAAGATCAGTACTAATCGGCAAAATTAATTTATTCATTCAATCATAATTGAAGAACTTGTCAATCCGTTTTAGGCGGCTATTTAATTGGTTTGGTTGCCGTGAAAGGCTGCCGGTTTACCCGCCTGGCTCAACCCTTGAGCTGCAAAGCATGTTTTGACCAGCGCCGATTTGTCGTGATATAGGTACACTCCCCTCAGCTCAACCGGGGAAAGGATGTATATGACGACGCCCGATGGACAAGCTGAACTCATGCCCGCCCTGTTCGTCGGCCATGGCAACCCCATGAACGCCATCGAGGAGACCGTTTATGCGGCGGCCTGGCGCGCGGCTGCGGCAGCGCTGCCCCGGCCGACGGCGATCCTCTGTATTTCGGCTCACTGGGAGACGGAGGGGACCTTCGTCACTGCCATGGCGCAGCCGAAGACGATTCACGATTTCTACGGTTTTCCCGAGGAGCTTTACCGGGTGGAATACCCGGCTCCCGGCTCAAGGGAGCTGGCCGAGAGGGTGCAGCAACTGGTCAGCTCCACGGCGGTGCGGCTCGACGACGGCTACTCCCGGGGGCTGGATCACGGCGCCTGGTCGGTGCTGCGGCGGATGTACCCCGAGGCCGACATCCCGACCGTGCAGCTCAGTCTGGACCGTCGTCAGTCAGCCCGTTTTCACTACGATCTCGGCGCCGAACTGGCGGCGCTGCGCAGCGAAGGGGTGCTGATCCTGGGGAGCGGCAACCTCGTTCACAACCTGCGCCTGCTGCAGTGGGATGCCTCTGAGCCATACCCCTGGGCGGCGGAGTTTGACCGGCTGGCAGCGGAGCTGATCCTTGCCGGAGAGCACGATCGGCTGGTGGCCTATCAGGCGTTGGGGGAGTCGGCCCGGCTCGCCGTCCCGACCAGTGAGCACTACCTGCCGCTGCTCTTCATCCTGGCGCTGCAGCAGCCGGGCGATGCGGTATCCTTCTTCGCCGAGGGTCTGCCGCTCGGCTCCATCTCCATGCGCTCGGTGCGGATCGGCTGATACCTGGCCGCTGCCGGCCGGTGCTGCTGACAAATCCCTTGTATCTGACCGGCGCCTCTGCTATCAAACGTTACAGGAG
>JAGFXN010000275.1 GCA_017861215.1 Deltaproteobacteria bacterium
CATTTCTTTCAGACCGGGTTCGTAGATCGGGATGATCCCTTGCTTGAGTCCTTCGATCTTTGTCTCGTCAATGTCAACGCAGATCACGCTGTTGCCGCTTTCCGCAAAACAGGCTCCGGCCACAAGCCCGACGTAACCGCTGCCGATCACCGCTATTTTCATCACATTACTCCATATTAGCAGGTTAAAAACAAAAAGGATTTATACCACAACGGACACGGTGGTGCCACTATTTTCCCGCGGCAATTCCGGCGGACAGCAGTGCCCGCGTCAGGCAGGCAAACTCGTCGAGAGAGAGTGTCTCGCCGCGACGTTGCGGAGCGATGCGGCAGCCGGCAAGAATGTCGGTCAGCAGTTCATCCGCAACAAAATTCGCCGCCTTCAGGCAATTCCAGAGGGTCTTGCGCCGTTGGCCAAAGGCCGCCTTGACGACACGCCTGAACAGCTGCTCGTCACCGACATCGACCCGCGGCGCCGGCAGACCTCTGAAATGAAGCACAACCGAGTCAACTTTCGGTACCGGAAAAAAAGCGCCGGGTTTGACGATGAACTTTCTGGTGATGTCAAAATGGAGCGAGCAGAACAGGGTCAGGATGCCGTACTCCTTGCAGGACGGCGGCGCAATCAGACGGTCACCGACCTCTTTCTGCAGCATCAGCACCAGATCAGAGAAGATTGCCGGCGTCTCCAGGAACTTCAGCAGCACCTGTGAGGATATGTTGTACGGCAGATTCGCCGCAACCTTCCAGCGGGAGCCCTCCGGGTTGATCAGCAGTTGCCCCAGATCTGTTTTCAGAATATCGGCTTCGACTACCCGTACCCTGTCATTGCCGGCAAACTCCTTGGCCAGCAGCGGTGCAAAGCGCCGGTCCAGCTCAATTGCCAGGAGATTGGCGCCGGAGGCAGCCAGCTCACGGGTCATTGCCCCCTGCCCCGGGCCGATTTCCAGGATGTAATCGCTGCTCCGGGGAGAAACTGTCTCGATAATGCGGTGCACAACGCTGGTATCAACGAGAAAGTTCTGTCCCAGCATTTTAACGGCGCGCAGACTCTTCATGTCAGGGTACCTGCCAGTTCGGCGGTGATCTGGTCCAAAGGCCAGTTGGGCAGGGCATCGGTGTCAAAAGCGCCGAGCCCGCGCGACAGGTAGAAGTCCCCGGGAACGGCAAGCATCGCTGCATTGTCGGCGCACAACGCCGGCGACGGGAAAAAGACCCGGCAGCCGGATTCCGTGGAAAACTGCTGCATGGCGTGGCGCAGGCCGCTGTTACAGGCAACCCCGCCGGCCACCACCAGCCTGCTGCAGCCGGTACGGGCAACGGCTGCGGCAGCTTTCGCCACCAGCAGCTGGCAGACCGCTGCCTGGAAGGAGGCACAGAGATCGGGAAGATGCGCCGGGGAGGCAGCATCTGGATGGCGACGCAGATGATTGAGTACCGACGTTTTCAGGCCGCTGAAGCTGAAGTTGAGCGAACCGTCATGGAGCAGCGGGCGTGGAAAAGCGATGGCGGCAGGATTGCCGTCCTTTGCCAGACTATCAATCACGGCGCCGCCCGGATACGGGATGCCGACCAGCTTGGCAACCTTGTCGAAGGCCTCGCCGGCGGCATCGTCGATCGTCTGGCCAAGTGTCCGGTAGCTGCCGATGCCCTTGACTTCGTACAGATGGGTATGCCCACCGGAAACAGCCAGAGCCACAAAGGGGAATTCGACCTCCTGTTCAAGGAGAACGGCGAGGAGATGCGCCTCGATATGATTCACCATGGCGAGAGGCAGGCCACGGCCCAGAGCTATCCCCTTGGCAGCACTGACGCCAACCAGCAGAGCGCCGACAAGTCCAGGGCCGCGGGTCACAGTAACGCCTTCGATGTCGGCCATGGTTATCCCGGCGGCAGCAATCGCCTTGTCCACCACGGGAAGAACTGCTTCAAGATGTTTGCGGGAGGCAATTTCCGGTACGACCCCGCCATACTCGGCATGGATGTCAATCTGCGACGAGACAATACTGGCAAGGACGGCACGCCCGTCCCTGACCACCGCCGCCGCGGTTTCATCACAGGATGTTTCGATACAGAGTAAAAGCATAAATTCCTAGGCAGGCTGAAGGCTGAAGGCTGATGGCTGAAGGAAAGTCATAAAAAAAAACTTCTTCTAACCTTCAGTTGATTATAAATAAGCCGGGATTTTCGATGCAGGAGCGGGAATCCGCGAGGTGATCCGCGGAGGCGTAGCCCAGCTACGCCGCACAAGGAATCTCCGAGGGGAAACCGCTTCCTGCGCGAAAAGCATGGCTTACAAAAGATTAGCCGCCAGCTCGGCCAGCTCCGACCGCTCCCCCTTCATCATCGTCACATGCCCGGTAATATTCAGCCCCTTCAGCCGCTCGACCAGGTAGGTCAGACCATTGCTGGAAGCATCGACATAGGGGTTGTCGATCTGGTACGGGTCACCGGTAAGCACAATCTTCGTCCCCTCCCCCGCCCTGGTTATGATGGTCTTGATCTCGTGCGGGGTAAGATTCTGCGCTTCATCGACGATCATGAACTGGTTGGGAATCGAGCGTCCCCGGATGTAGGTCAGCGGCTCAATCTCCATGATCCCCATTGCCACCAGCTCCTTGTAGCCTTTACTGTGACGCTTTTCAGTTTCAT